>JAEZEZ010000072.1 GCA_023432855.1 Pseudomonadota bacterium
GCGACGGCCGCCGAGCCGGCTGCCCGCGAACCGGCAGTCCGCCGCCCGGCGTCGCCGCCCGTGGAACTCGCACCCGTGCCGCCGAGGGTGACAGAGCGCGCGACGTCGCCTGCGACGACGAGCCCGCCCGCCACGACGCCCGCACCGGTGACCCCGGCGCCGGCCGAGCCTGCGCCGCCCCGGATCATCATTCCGCAGCCGGACCCCGACGAGCCGTTCGCCACCAATCCGATCGTTCCGGACTGACGGCGGCCCACCGGCGTGAACCGCTTCGACGTGGTGGTGGTGGGCGCCGGCGCCGCCGGCATGATGTGCGCCATCGAGGCGGGCAAGCGCGGCCGGCGCGTGCTGGTCGTCGACCATGCGAAGGCTGCCGGCGAGAAGATCCGCATCTCCGGCGGCGGCCGATGCAACTTCACCAACACGGGAACTACGCCCGCCAACTTCCTGTCGCAGAACCCGAAGTTCTGCGTCTCGGCGCTGCGGCGCTACACGCCGCGCGACTTCATCGCCCTGGTGGAGAAGCACCGCATCGCCTGGCACGAGAAGACGCTGGGGCAGCTGTTTTGCGACGACAGCTCCCGCCAGATCGTCGACATGCTGCTCAGTGAAATGCGCGCCGTCGGCGCCGAGCTTCGGCTGCAGACCGGCGTGGACCACATTGAAAAGACCGAATCCGGTTTTCGGCTGCGGCTGGGCGGCGCCGCCGTCGAGTGCGGATCCCTCGTCGTCGCCACCGGCGGCAAGTCGATCCCCAAGATGGGCGCGACCGGCTGGGCCTACGATATCGCGCGGCAGTTCGATGTGCCGGTGACCGAGACGCGGCCGGCCCTGGTCCCCCTGACCTTCGATCCCAGTCTGCTGGATCGGCTGAAACCCTTGGCCGGCGTGGCGGTCGACGTGCGGGTATCCAGCGCCAAGACGCGCTTCGACGAGGCCATGCTGTTCACCCACCGGGGGCTCAGCGGACCCGCCATCCTGCAGATTTCCTCTTATTGGCGCGAAGGTCAGGAGATCGGGATCGACATGGCGCCGGGCGTGGACGTGTTCGAGGCGCTGCGCGCCGCGCGCCGCGACAGCCCCAAACAGGCGCTGGCGACCGTCCTGCATCGCTGGCTGCCCACGCGGCTGGCGCATCTGGTGGCCGACGGCGTCGCAGCCCGGGGCAACATCGCCGATGCGTCCGACAAGCTGCTGCGCGCGGCCGCGACGGCTGTGAACGCCTGGCGAGTCAAGCCGGTGGGATCGGAGGGCTACCGCACGGCCGAGGTGACCTTGGGTGGCGTCGACACGCGGGCCCTCAACTCACGCACCATGCAGGCCGAGGCCGTGCCAGGGCTCTACTTCATCGGCGAGGCGGTGGACGTCACCGGCTGGCTGGGCGGCTACAATTTCCAGTGGGCCTGGGCCAGCGGCTGGTGCTGCGGCCAGGCCGTTTGAAGCCTAGCGTTCAACCCCGCGAGCCGGCGATCAGCGCCGCCCTCTCCTCCGCCGTCACGTGCCGCCACATCCCCTCGGGCAGGTCGCCCAGACGCAAAGGCCCAATGCGGATCCGCAGCAGGTCCACGACCTCCAGCCCGACCAGATCGCACATGCGTCGGATCTGGCGGTTGCGGCCTTCCTTGAGGGTGAAGCGCAGGCCATTGCGGGGCAGTTGTTCCACCTTCGCCGGCTTCAGCTGACGGCCGTCGAGCTCCAACCCGTGGCGCAGGAGTTCGAGCTTCCGCGGCGTGATCTCACCCTCGACGCGGACCACGTACTCCTTGTCCAGTTCGGAGGTCGGGCCGATCACCGCCTTGGCCACCACGCCGTCCTCCGAGAGGATGAGCAGCCCGTGGGAATCCATATCGAGGCGGCCGACGGGCGCCAGCTTGCTGTCGCGGCCCGGGATCGGACCGAGATCACCGAACTGTGCAGCGCGCCTGAGCAGGCGCACGGCGGGGATTTGATCCCCCTCGGGTTGGGAGGAGACCACGCCCACCGGCTTGTTGATCATGATGGTCATGGCCGCGCCCAGCGCCGCCTCGGCCTTGTCGGCCAGCACCAGAGTCTGCCCGGGCTGGATCTTGCGACCGGCGTCAGTGACCGTCTCGCCGTCGATCGAGACCAGGCCCTGGGCGATCAGGGCCTCGGCCTCGCGTCGCGAGCACACGCCGCTCTGCGCCAGCCACTTGTTCACCCGCTGGGGTTCGGCGTCGTCGTATCGGCGGGTCCAGGCCATGGGGGTGTCTAGGGCGGCGACCGGCGGCGGCGCAAGCGTGCTTGGCCGGAACCGGGGCCGCCGCTAAGGTCCAGGCCGACGAAGAGCCCTCCCGACAGCGGAGGGCCGATGGATGGGAGCGTCTCAGTGTCCGGAATTCTTTCTCGCCGACTGTTCATGGGCGCGGCCGCCGCCGCGCTGGCGCCGCTCGAGATGGTCTGGGCCCAGTCGCCCGCCCCGACCAGCGCCGCCGACGCCGCCTTCGAGGACCTCGGCCGCCGGTGGCTCGACGAGGGCCTGCGCATGGCCCCGATCGCCGCCACCTCGATCGGCGAGCATCGCTACGACGACCAGATCGGCGACTTCAGCGCCGCCGGTTATCGGGCCAGCGCCGAGATGTCGAAGCGCTACCTGGCCGAACTCCAGCGCATCCCCCGCGCCCAGCTGTCGCGCGCCAACCAGGTCGATGCGGCCATTCTCGAGAACCAGCTGCGCGGCGACATCTTCACGGTCGAGACGCTGCAGAACTGGCAGTGGGATCCGCTGATCTATTCGGGCTCGGCCGGCTCGGCGCTCAACGGTCTGTTCGCGCGCGACTTCGCCCCCCTGCCCGACCGCCTGCGCTCGGCGACCGGACGCATGGAGAAGCTGCCGCTGCTGCTGAAGGCGGCGCGGGACAACCTCGACCCCAACCGGGTGCCGAAGATCCACGCCGAGACGGTCGCCTCGCAGAACAAGGGGCTGCACAGCCTGATCGACAGCCTGACGGCCCAGGCCGGCGAACTGCCCGAGGCAGATCGCGCTCGCCTGACCCGCGCCGCCGCCAACCTGAAGGCCGAAGTCGACCAGCACCAGCGCTGGCTGGAAGGCACGCTGGTCCCCAACGCCAAGGGCGATTTCCGCATCGGTGCAGAGCTTTACGACGCCAAGCTGCGCTACGCCCTGAACTCGCCGCTGACCCGGTCGGAGATCCGCACGCGAGCCGAGGCCGACATGAAGCGCGTGCGTGGGGAAATGTACGAACTCTCGCGCCAGGTGCTGGCCGGCCGCGCCGGCGCGCCGCCGATGCCGGCGAACCCGACGGCGGACCAGCAGCAGGCCGCCATCGAGGCGGCGTTGGAACTCGCCTACGCCGAGCGTCCGCCGCGCGACAAGCTGGTCGAGGTGGCCACCGAGATGCTGGCCGAGACCACCGCCTTCGTGCGCGCCAAGGACCTGGTCACGGTGCCGGACGAGCCGGTGAAGGTGATCCTCGTGCCCGAGTTCCAGCGCGGCGTCGCGGTCGCCTACTGCGACAGCCCGGGCCCGCTCGATAAGGGCCAGGACACCTTCTACATGATCAGCCCGATCCCCGAGGACTGGACCGAGGAGCAGACCACCTCGTTCCTGCGGGAGTACAACACCCGCTCGATGCAGGAGCTGACCATCCACGAGGCCATGCCCGGCCACTATCTGCAGCTTGCGCACTCCAACAAGTATCCGTCGGTACTGCGGGCCGTACTCGGCTCGGGCCCGTTCATCGAGGGCTGGGCCTGCTACGCCCAGGACATTATGGCCGACGCCGGCTACATGGGCGGCGAGCCGCTGTTCAAGCTGGTGCACCTGAAGTGGGTGCTGCGCATGATCGCCAACGCCATCCTGGATCCGGCCATCCACGTCGACGGCATGACCCGCGACCAGGCTATGGAGATGATGGTCAAGGGCGCGTTCCAGCAGGAGCGCGAGGCGGCGGGCAAGTGGGTCCGCGCCCAGCTCTCGTCGGCCCAGCTGCCCACCTACTACGTGGGCTGGGCCGAGCATTGGCAGCTGCGCAACGCGGTCGAGCAGGAGTGGGGCTCGGGCTTCACCCAGAAGCGCTTCCACGACCAGGCGCTGAGCTACGGCTCGCCGCCGGTGCGGTACGTGCGAGCGATGATGCTGGACGAAGCGATCGTCTAATGAGCATCGACACAATCGCGAAGGAATTGCGAGACGCGTGTGAACGCGCTGCCAAGGGCGAACGCGTGGTCTCGATCTACCTGTTTGGTATTCGCAACGCGGATCGACTGCGAGGCCAGAACCTGCGGGAGATTGCGAACAGGGCCGGGATTAGCGAAGCCTATGGGACCGAGCTAGCCAAGGCAGTACGGCTGGCGGAGCATGTGACCCTTAGATAGCAGCGTAGCCCTATTCCGCCCCGAACCCGCTGTCGAAGTCGAGGCCGTCGCCAATGTCCGCAAGCGGCATCCGGCGGCGGTCGCGCAGCGTGTCCCAGCGCACCGCGAGCTCGTCGTCCTCGATCGAGCCCTTTGCGATCTTCACTCGGCCGGTGGAGTAGTTGATGCTCACTTCGGACACGGCGCCGCTTCCGCGGTTGATGTCCATGCGGTCGTAGCCGATCATCTCCAGCCGCCCGTTCTGCCAGCGCAGGGTGTAGACGACGGTAAAGCTGTCCCAGCCGCCGGCGTTCATTAAGGCCCGCAGTCGCACGCGGATGGAACGACCCTTCACCTCCAGCCCGTCGCCCTCGCCGAAGGCGTCCTCCATGGTCGGCAGCACGTGGCGGGGGATCAGCGCCGCATCCTGCTGGCCGAGCCGATAGCTGCCGTCGGGTTGCCGGAAGGCGACGAACAGGATGCGCGGATTGGTGTCCAGCTGCGCCGACCCCAGGCCGTCATTCTCCAGCAGGAGCGACGGATCCTGTCCCCGGACCACGCCCACGACGTCGGCGTCTCCGTCCCCGTCGAGATCGCCCGCAGCCTGAACCTCCAGCGCCCAGCCTTCAGGCGCGAACCCCTGGGGCGTCGTGGCCTCCGCAACGAGGCGGGGGATGTGCGCCTCCGGGATCGCAGGTTCAGCCGCGGCGGCCGCGGCCGGCGACGCAAGCACGAGCGACGCAATTCCCAAAACGCGCAGCATCGTTCCGCTCTCCCCTCCAGCCCCCGGGAGCTTAACGGCGAATGGCAGCGACGCCAGAGGCGCGGCAGGTGACGGCGGGGGATTTTGCCCCTAGCTTCCGCCCGCCTTCCGCCGGAGTTTCCATGGCCTACCGATCCCTGCGCGAGTTCATCAGCAAGCTGGAGAAGGCGGGCGAGTTGGTGCGGGTCAGCGAGCCCGTCTCATCGGTGCTGGAGATGACCGAGATCCAGACCCGGCTGCTCGCCTCGGGCGGGCCGGCGGTGCTGTTCGACAACGTGCTGAAGGCGGACGGGACGCGGTCCGAGATGCCGGCGCTGGCCAATCTGTTCGGCACGGTGAAGCGGGTGGCCATGGGCGTGACGCTGGGCGGGAAACCGCGCACCTCGGCGCAAGAGCTGCGCGAGGTGGGCGAGCTGCTGGCCTTCCTGCGACAGCCCGAGCCGCCCCGGGGGCTCAAGGATGCCATGGACATGCTGCCGACCATGCAGACCGTCCTCTCCATGCGGCCGAACACCGTAAAGTCGGCGCCCGTCCAGCAGGTGGTGCTCACGGGCGACCGGATCGATCTTGGCCGCCTGCCGATCCAGACCTGCTGGCCCGGCGAACCGGCGCCCCTGATCACCTGGCCGCTTGTGGTGACGAGAGGCCCGTCCCAGAGCCGCGAGGACGACTTCAACCTCGGCATCTACCGGATGCAGGTGCTGGGGAAGGACCGCTGCATCATGCGCTGGCTGGCGCACCGGGGCGGCGCTCAGCACTACGCCCGTCACAAGAAGGCCGGCGCGCGCGAACCCCTGCCGGCCTGCGCCGTCATCGGCGCCGATCCGGGGACGATCCTGGCGGCGGTCACCCCCGTGCCCGACACCCTGTCCGAGTATCAGTTCGCGGGGCTGCTGCGCGGCGCCAAGCTCGACCTCGTGCCCGCCAAGACCCAGCCCCTGATGGTGCCGGCCCAGGCCGAGATCGTCATCGAGGGCGAGGTGCTGCTGGACGAATACGCCGACGAGGGGCCTTACGGGGACCACACCGGCTATTACAACTCGGTCGAGCGTTTCCCGGTGTTCCGCGTCACCGCGATCACCATGCGCAGGGACCCGATCTACCTGACCACCTTCACGGGCCGTCCGCCCGACGAGCCCAGTGTGCTCGGCGAGGCGCTGAATGAGGTGTTCATCCCGCTGATCCGCCAGCAGTTCCCCGAGATCGTCGACTTCTGGCTACCGCCGGAAGGTTGCAGCTACCGCATCGCGGTGGTGTCGATGAAGAAGGCCTACCCCGGCCACGCCAAGCGGGTGATGCTCGGCGTATGGAGCTACCTGCGCCAGTTCATGTACACCAAGTGGGTGATCGTCGTGGACGACGACATCGACGCCCGCGACTGGAAGGACGTGATGTGGGCGGTGTCCACCAAGATGGACCCGGCGCGCGACATTACCGTCATCGAGAACACGCCGATCGACTACCTCGACTTCGCCTCGCCGGAGAGCGGCCTGGGGTCGAAGATCGGTCTGGACGCCACCGACAAGTGGCCGCCCGAGACCCGGCGCGAGTGGGGTGAGGAGATCCGCATGGACCAAGCGGTGATCGACCGGGTGAGCGAGATGTGGTGGCGGCTGGGATTGCCGGGTGACGGAACGCCGATCTGGAAATAGGCTGTCGCTCGACGCCGGGGGGCGGATGGACCAGTTCGAATATTTCTTCGGCTTCTACAGCATCGTGTTGGGCCTGTCGGTGGTGGAGCTGCTGGCCGGGGTCGCGCGAGCAATCGAGAACCGATCTTCCCTGAAGCTCAGCCCCCTGACGCTGCTGCTGGCGCTGTTCCTGGCGATGGACCTCAGCTCCTACTGGCTGCAGGCGTGGATGCTCTACAGAGGCGCGCCCTTGTCGATGGCGATCATCACCCACGGGCTGATCGCGGCAGGCAGCTACTTCGTGGCCGCCTATCTGGTCTTTCCCCGCAGCGCCAAGCTCAAGCGGGGAGAAGGAGTGGACGACCATTTCTGGATGACCCGACGGTGGGTGTTCGGTGCGGTGCTGCTGACGAATGTCTTGAACGTCGGCACCATTGCCCTGCTGACAGGCGGATTCGGATTTATTGGGGCGCCCGGCTACACCGCCTTTATCGCAACCTTCTACGTGGCCTGCACGATCGCCGCAGTCGCGCCGCGGGGACGGGCGGTCGTCCTCGCGCTCATCTGGCTCGTGATCTTTTCCATGCTGGCCATCCTGATGGACTCGCTATCGGTCGCAGATGGCGGGTGGCCCATCGGCGGCTTGCCGGCAGCCGAAGCGTCATGACCGCGGTCGGGTCCAGCGTTTGATCGATGCCAGCGCCCTGCCCCCGCCCCATCAGACCGGCGGCCTGCTTGAGACGCCGCGGTGCGCTTTTCCGGTGACTTCGGCAGGTCGTCACCCTAAGCCTTTAGCCGGGAGGACGCCGGTTGCCGAACCTCTACCGGATCATTGACAGGCATGTGCTGGTGGTCACGGCCCTGGCCCTGGCAGCGACTTGGCTTTGCATCCGCTGGGGCCTTCGTGCGGAGCTGCCGTTCGAACTGATCGCCATCGCGGTGGTCTTTCCGACCGCCTTCGGGATCGGCGCTGCGCACCACCGGCGCGAACAGGCGCTCGAAGCGATGGCGAACCTGCGCGGGACCATTGTCTCGATCTACTACGCCCATCGGGACTGGCCGGGCGGCGACCGCAACTGCGGACCTCGGGCCGCAACGCTGGGCGTCAGGCTGTACGCCGCCGTCTGCCGCGCTCTCGACTGCCCGCCGGGAGAGCGCTGCGACGCGCGGCTGGCGGCGTCCCGCGCCTTCTCCGAACTGTCCGAGAGCATCGAGGCCCTCAAGACCGCCGGCGTCGCGGGCGCGGAAACCTCGCGCGCCAACCAGTTTCTCAACCACGGTATCCGCGAGTTCGAGCGCCTCAGGGCCATCGCCGAATACCGAACGTCGGACGCCCTGCGCGCCTACAGCAAGTTCTTCCTGAACGTCCTGCCCGTAGCGTTCGCGCCCTTCTACGCGCACGTCGCATCGGCTTCAGCGGCGGGCTTCGGATACGCCGTCGCCGTGGCCTTCGCCGTCGTCCTGGTCGGGCTGGATAACGTGCAGGACGGGCTCGAAAACCCGTTCGACGGCATTGGCCCCGACGACGTCCGTATCCATGACGACGGAGAACTTTTCTGGATCGACGGCGCCACTGGTGACACGGGCGGCGGCCAAGCTTAAGCCTCCGTGTCGCCCCACGGAGGTATCATGCGTCGCGTCCTGATCACCGCTCTCGCCCTGCTGCTCGCCGGCCCCGCCGCCGCCCAGGCGCCGCTGCCGTGGGAAGGCGACATCCTCCCGCCAGCGCCGGCCTGGAAGGGACGAAGCGAACGCCTGATCGCGCCGCCTGACCACCCCTGGATCACGCCCGCGGAAAAGTCCGGCCTGACCGCGACGCCCGATTACGCGGAGACCCGGGCGTTCCTCGAACGCATGGACGCCGCATCCGACCTCATCCGCGTGGAGACCTTCGGCAAGTCCGCCCAGGGCCGTGACATGCTCGTCGCCCTGGTCAGCAAGGACGGCGCCGCGTTCGATCCGGACAAACCCGTGCTGCTCTTCCAGGGCGGCATCCACTCCGGCGAGATCGACGGCAAGGACGCGGGCTTCATGCTGCTGCGAGACATCGCCTTCCGGGGGAAGGACGAACTGCTCGACGGGGTGAACCTGGTCTTCGTGCCGATCTTCAACGTCGACGGGCACGAACGGGCCGGGGCCTACAACCGGCCGAACCAGCGCGGACCGGTGAACCAGGGTTGGCGCACGACCGCCCAGAACCTCAACCTCAATCGCGATTACGCCAAGGCGGACAGCCCCGAGATGCGGGCGATGCTGGCGTTGATCCGGCGATACCAGCCCGACCTCTATCTCGACCTGCACGTGACCGACGGCGTCGACTACCAGTACGACATCACCTACGGCTACGCGGCCTACGAAGGCCGCTATGCGCGCTCGCCCGAGATCGGCAGATGGCTGGAGGGCGTGCTTGACCGCGACCTCACTGACGCGCTGAAGCGCCAGGGTCACATCCCCGGCTCGCTCATCTTCGCCGTCGACGATCGCGACATGTCCAAGGGCCTGGCGGCCACCGCGTCGTCGCCGCGATTCTCGACCGGCTGGGGCGACGCTGTCGGCCTCGCAACGGTGCTGGTCGAGAACCACTCGCTCAAACCGTACCGCCAGCGCGTTCTGGGGACCTATGTGCTGATCGAACAGTCGATCCGCACCCTGGCGGAGCATGGCGCAGCGCTGCGGGCCGCAACGGCGGCCGACCGGGCGCGTCGGCCCGCGGAGATCGTCGGGGCCTGGAAGTTCCAGAGTGCGCCGGGTGGCGAACGCACCCACCTGCCGATCGAATACGAGACCTACGCGTCGCCGGCGTCGGGCCGACCGGAGGTGCGCTGGACCGGCCGCAGCGGAAAGCCGGTGACCCTGCCGGTCTGGGGCTCCGAGCCCAGCGTGCGCATCACTCGCCCGGACGCCTATTGGGTCCCCGCCACAAAGCCGGAGGCGATCGAAGTGCTGCGCGCGCAAGGCGTCGAAATGGAGGTGATGGACGCGCCGCGCACCGTGACCGTCGAGATGATCCGCCTCAAGGACGCCGCGCCTGCAGGCGTGCTGGAAGGCCATGTGCGCATGTCGGCCGCCGTGGCGGGTCGCGAGACTCGCGAGGAGGTCTATCCGGCCGGCTCCGTACGCGTCCCCACCGACCAGCCGCTGGGCCAACTCGCCATGCTGCTGCTCGAGCCGGAGGCTGACGAGAGCCTGTTCGGCTGGGGCTTCTTCCCCGAGATCACCCACCGCACCGAGTACATCGAAGGCTATGCCATCGCGCCCATGGCCGAACGCATGCTGGCTGCGGACCCTGCCCTCAGGGCGGAGTTCGAAGCGAAACTGGCGTCCGATCCGGCCTTCGCCGCCAACCCCGAAGCGCGGCTGTCCTGGTTCTACGAGCGTACGCCCTACTTCGACGATCGCTGGCTGCTCTACCCCGTGGGCCGGGAGCTAAGCAGGCCCTGAAGAACGTGACGCCCGGCTGCGGCGCTTGCCCCCGCGAGCCCGCTCCGCCATATCCGCCCCCTCATGTCCGCACCCCCCTCTGACCTCCCCCACGAACTGATCCAGGCCGCGCTGAAGGCCGGCGCCGACGCAGCGGAGGCGGTCGTTTCCGACCGGCAGTCGCTGTCCGTAGGCGTGCGGCTGGGCGAACTGGAGGAGGTGGAGCGCGAAGAGTCCCGCGATCTCGGCCTTCGCGTCTTCATCGGCCGGCGGCAGGCCAGCGTCTCGTCGTCCGACCTGTCGCCGGCGACGGTGCAGCGCCTCGTCGAGCGCGCGGTGGCCATGGCCCGGCTGGCGCCAGAGGATCCCTACACCGGGCTCGCACCCGACGAACTGCTCGCCCGCGGCCCCTATCCGGAGCTCGACCTGTTCGACGCGACCGAGGTGTCGGCAGCCGAGCTGGAGCAGCGGGCCCGCGCAGCCGAGGAGGCGGCCAGGGCCGTGACGGGGGTCACCAACTCCGAAGGCGGTTCAGCGTCGTGGTCCACTGGCGCCTGGAGACTTGTGACGTCCGCGGGGTTCGAGGGCGTGCATCGTGGGAGTTCGTCCTCCCTTTCGGCGAGTGTCATCGCGGGCGAAGGCTCGGAGATGGAGCGTGGCGGCGAAGGCCGCACGACCCGCTGGCTGGAAGACCTGCCGTCGCCCGAGAGCATCGGCCGCTCCGCCGGGGAGCGAGCGATCAGGCGTCTGGGCGCCCGCAAGATCACCAGCCGGACTGCGACCGTGATCATCGAGAACCGCATCGCCGCCTCGATGCTGTCCGCCTTCGTCGGCGCGATCTCCGGCGCCGCCGTCGCGCGCGGCGTGTCCTTCCTGAAGGACCGGCTCGGTGACCAGGTGTTCTCGGAGGCCATCACCCTGGTCGATGACCCCTTCCGTCCACGGGGTCTGGGTTCGACGCCCTTCGACGACGAGGGCGTGCAGGTCGACCAGCGCACCCTGGTCAACCAGGGGGTGCTGACCACCTGGCTGCTGAACACCGCCTCGGCCAGCCAGCTCGGGATGGCCAGCACCGGACACGCGTCGCGAGGGCTGGCCGGGCCGGCCGGCGTCTCGGCGCACAACCTGCACGTCGTCCCTGGCGAGCATGACCTCGACGGCCTGATGGGACAGGCCGGCGAGGGCCTGCTCGTCACCGCCATGTTCGGCCCGTCGCTGAACGCCAACACCGGCGACTGGTCAGCGGGCGTGTCGGGTTTCTGGTTCGAGGGCGGACAGATCGCCTATCCGGTGACCGAAATCACCATCGCCGGTAGCCTGCCGGAGATCTATGGGCGGCTCGTCCCCGGGTCGGACCTCGAGTTCCGCGGCTCCTTCAATTCGCCGTCGCTCATGGCCGAGGGCGTCGCCGTCGCCGGGCTATGACGGACGATCTCAACCTTCTGCGCGAGGCCGCGCTGGAGGCCGGAGCGCTGGCGCTCGAACATCGCAAGGCGGGGCTGAAGATCTGGTCCAAGGGCGCGGCCGGACCCGTCACCGATGCGGACGTGGCGGTGGACCGGCTTCTTAGGGAGCGGCTGATGGGGGCCCGGCCGGACTACGGCTGGCTGTCGGAGGAGACGGCCGATACGCCCGATCGGCTCGAGCGGCGCCGGGTGTTCGTTGTCGATCCGATCGACGGCACGGTCGCCTTCATGAAGTCGAAGCCGTGGTGGACCGTCGCCCTGGCGGTGATCGAGGACGGCAAGCCGGTTGCCGCGGTCATCCAGGCGCCCGCACTGAACGAAACCTTCGAGGCTGCCGCGGACGGCGGCGCTCGCCTGAACGGCGAGCCCATCCAGGCCAGCGACACCACCGATCTGGACGACGCCTCGATGCTGGCGGAGGCGGCGCTGTTCCAGCGGCCGATCTGGGACGAGGCGTGGCCCATGATGCGCTTCGACAAGCGCAACTCCATCGCCTACCGCATGGCCCTCGTCGGCGCGGGCGCCTTCGATGCGGCCATGGCCCTGTCGCCGAAGTGGGACTGGGATGTCGCCGCCGGGGCCCTGATTGCGCAGGAGGCCGGCGCGAAGGTCAGTGACCATAAGGGCCGGGCCTATCACTTCAACCGGCCCGATCCGCGCCAGGCCAGCCTCGTGTGCGCCGCGCCGGCGCTTCACCCGTTGATCCTGAGGCGCTGCGCGCCTATCAGCCTGCCCGACTGAAAGGACCCGTGAACGCCATGAACGAACCCGCCGACAAGCAGCTTCTCCACATCGTCATCGGCGGCGAGCTGAAAGACCTGGGCGGGACGGAGTTCCGTGACCTCAGGAAGGTCGACCTTGTCGGCGCCTTCGGCAGTTACGAGGAAGCGCGCAAGGCGTGGAAGGCCAAGGCGCAGGCCACGGTCGACAATGCACTGATGCGCTACTTCATCATCCACGCCCATCGGCTTCTGGATCCTTCCCTCGACAAGGGTCGTTGAACGTCCGGGTCTTGAACCTGCCGCCAGAAGGCGCAGATTCAGGTCTGAACGTGGAGGACCGCCCATGACGGTCATCATAATCTCGCTGGCAGCCCTGGCCCTCGTCGGTCTCGTCGCGGCGCTCGCATCGCGCTGGGACAAGACCCAGCCCGAGGAAGAACCCGATCTCAGACCCGCCGACAGGAAGACCGTCGTCGCGACGACCGGGGCCATGGCCGGCCTCGGCCGCAAGAAGAAGAAGTTCTTCGGATGATGGGCCTCGCGACCGAGCAGATCCTGTCCATCGTGGGACTGCTACTGGCGCTGGGGATCGCGATCGGCGCCCTGCGCGACCACCGCGCCTGGGAGCGCTGGGAGAAGAAGCGCGACCAGGAGACGGAGAAGCGCGAGCGGCGCAGCGGTTTCGGCGGTCCGTGGGGCGACTGAACCCGGCTTGACTTTGCCCCATTCAGCGCCGACCGAACGGACATGAAAGCGTCCCGGCGGCCGCCCGCCCTGACACCTCCCAGCGACGTGCCCACGCGCAGTCTTCTGGCGCGGCTGTGGCGCGACTACATGCGCCGGCGCTGGCCCATGTACGCCCTGTCGATGGTCTGCGCCGCCATCGCCGCCTGGATCACCACCGAGTTCGCCCGCGTGCTCGAACCCGCCGTCAACGGCCTGCTGGTCGAGCGGGATTCCGAGGCCATGCGGGTCATCCCCTTGTACATCATCGCGCTGGCCGTGCCGCGGCTGCTGGTCCAACTCACCCAGGCCAACATCGTCGCGCGCCTTGGCCACGGCGTGGTCAGCCAGATCCAGAACCAGCTGTTCGCGCGCCTGGTGCGCGCGGACCTGGCGCGCCTGCGGTCAGCCCACAGCGGCGCCTATGTCTCGTCGGTCCTGTTCGACGCCGGGCTGATCCGCTCGTCCTTCACCGACGGGGTGGTGAAGATGACCCAGCACTCGTTGATCGTGCTGGGCATGGCGATCTGGATGGTGAGCATCGATCCGGTCCTCGGATGCATGGTGGTCGTCGCCGCGCCGGTCGTAGGCTTCCTGTTGCGCCGGTTCACCCGGCGCGCGCGCAAGGCCACCCGGGGCGCCATGGCGGAATCGTCCAACCTCTCCACCGCCGTCATGGAAAGTCTCGACGGCGTGAAGATTGTGAAGATCGAGAACCGCGAGGATTTCGAGGCCGGTCGCGTGGCCGAGGTCATCAACCGACGTCAGCGCTTCCTCGTGAAGGGATCGGTGATCAAGTCGACGGCCGGGCCGATCACCGAAATGGTCATGGCCCTGCTGCTGGCAGGCATTCTCGCCTACGCCGGCTGGCGGGCGCAGCAGGGCGGCCTGACCGCAGGCGCGTTCGCCAGTTTCATCGCCGCGCTGCTCATGCTGGGCCAGTCGACCAAGGAAGTCGCCAACCTCCAGACCATGATGAGCGAAGGCTTCGCCGCAGCGCGCAGGCTGTTCGGCGCGCTCGACATAGAGCCGGAGGTCAGCGACCCGGCCACCCCCCTGCCGATCCCGACCGGGCCGTGCGAGCTGGTCTTCGACCGGGTCTCTTTCGCCTACCACAAGGAGGCTCCGGCGCTGCACGAGGTGTCGCTGCGCGCGGCGCCAGGAGAGACGATCGCCCTGGTCGGGCCATCCGGCGGCGGCAAGAGCACCATCCTGAACCTGATCGCCCGCTTCTACGACGCCGGAGAAGGGCGCATCACGCTCAACGGCGTGGACATCCGGACGGCGGCGATGAACGACCTGCGGGCCCGCCTGGCGCTGGTCACCCAGGAGCCCTTCCTGTTCGATGACACCATCCGCGCGAACATCGCCTACGCTCGCCCGGAGGCGTCGGACGAAGAGGTGCGCGCCGCCGCACGGGCCGCGGCTGCGGACGAATTCATCGACGCCCTGCCGCAAGGCTACGGGACCAGCGTCGGCGAGGCCGGGGCGCGGCTGTCGGGCGGCCAGCGCCAGCGCATCGCCATCGCCCGCGCCTTTCTGAAGGATGCGCCCCTGTTGTTGCTCGACGAGGCGACGAGCGCGCTGGACACCGAGAGCGAGGCCAAGGTCCAGGAAGCGCTGGAACGGCTGATGCGAGGGCGCACGACGGTCATGATCGCCCACCGTCTGTCCACGGTCCGCCATGCCGACCGGATCTACGTCATCGAGGGTGGGCGGGTCGTCGAACAGGGCGCGCACGCGGCCCTGCTGCGAAAGGGCGGGCTCTATTCACGTCTGGCCCGGGGTCAGAACCTGGAAGAGACGCCGCAGGTCGCCGGCGCAGGCGCATGAAGTCGTTCACGCGCGCACCCTGGGTGCAGGCGACGCTCGCCACCTTGCTGGCGAGCTGGCTGCGGCTCTGCTTCGCTACGATGCGCTGGACCGTCGAGAACCGCGCGTCCGCCGAACGCGTCTGGGCCGAAGGCGGGGGCGTGATCGTCTGCTTCTGGCATTCGCGCATCTCGCTGTCCCCCGCATGCTGGCCGCTGGACGGCGAGGCGCCGCAGGAGCCGCGCGCGATGATCTCCCTTTCGCCCGACGGCGAGTTCATCGCCGGGGCCGTGAACAAACTGGGCTTTCCCGCCATCCGCGGCTCGTCGCGCAAGGCGACGAAGAAGGGCCACAAGGACAAGGGTGGGACCCAGGCCTTCCGGGAGGTGCTGCGCTGGGTGCGCGCGGGGAACTGCATCGCCATCACCCCGGACGGCCCGCGCGGCCCGGCCGAGACCATGGCCGAGGGGGCGATCCTGCTGGCGAAGATGACCGGAGCCCAGGTACTGATGATCGGGTTCGCCGCCCGCCCGGCCATTCGCCTGGACAGTTGGGACAAGGCCATCGTTCCCCTGCCCTTCTCGAAGGGGGCGATCGTCTGGGGCGACGCCTTCACCGCCGCCGAGCGCGAAGACAGCGCCGACGAAAGGAAGGCCTGGGCCGAACGGCTCAACGCCCTGACCCGGCGCGCCGAGGAGCTGGCGGCGTGAGCATCGCCCTCGCCCTCTATCGCGCCGCGACGGGGCTGCTCGAACCCCTGGCGCCGACCGTACTGCGGCGGCGCGCCCGGCGCGGGAAGGAGGACGGCGAGCGACTCCACGAGCGGCTCGGCCACGCCTCGGCGGAACGTCCGGCAGGTCCGCTCGTCTGGCTGCATGGCGTCAGCGTCGGCGAGACCCTGTCGCTGCTGCCGCTCGTCGAGCGCCTGCGGGCCTCCCATCCGGAGGCGACCCTTCTCATGACCTCAGGCACGCTCACCTCGGCCGAGTTGCTGGCTCGCCGCCTTCCCGCCGGCGTCATCCACCAGTTCGCCCCCGTGGACGCCCCCGGCGCGGCGCGTCGCTTCTTCGCTCACTGGCGGCCCGAGCTTGCGGTCTTCGTGGAAAGCGAGCTCTGGCCGAACCTCATCCTGGGCGCAAAAGCACAGGGCGCGCGCCTGGCCCTCGTCAGCGCCCGTATCACGGAGCGGACCGCGCGGGGATGGTCGCGCCTGCCCGGCGCCGCCCGAGCCATCCTGAACGCATTCGATCTCGTTCTTGCGCAGGACGCAGAGACGGCGGCGCGGCTGGAGCGGCTCGGACGCCCGCCCGACGGCCGCCTGAATCTCAAGTACGCCGGCGCCCCCCTGCCCTTCGACGAGACCAGGCTGGCGGCCCTGCAGCAGGAAGCCGGCGCGCGGCCCGTGCTGCTCGCCGCCTCAACCCATGCCGGCGAAGAAGCGCTGGTGCTCGAGACCTTCCAGGCTGTCGACGCCGAGCGCGCGGGAAATCCCCTGCTCGTGATCGTCCCGCGCCACCCGGATCGCGGAGCGGAGGTCGCCGACCTTGCGCGCGGAGCCGGTTTCAATACCGGCCGCTCGGGCGAGGGAGACGCCTTCAGCAGCCAATGCGACGTCTACGTCGCCGACCGCCTGGGTGAACTCGGGCTCTGGTTCCGGCTCGCCCGCGGGGCATTCATCGGCGGCAGCCTGGCGCCGGACATCGGCGGACATAATCCGCTTGAAGCTGTCCAGGTGGGCGCGCCCGCGATCTCCGGTCCGCACGTCGACAACTGGGCGAGCGTGTTTCAGGACCTGCGGGACGCCGGCCTCGTCAGAATGCTGGATTCTTCAGCGGACCTACCTTCCGCGTGGGAGATCCTCCTGACCACGCCAGACCAGCGGCCACGCATCGCCGCCGAAGCCGCGGCCCTTCAGGCCTCCCGGCGTGCGGAACTCGACGCCGCCGTGGCGCGTCTGGGGAGCCTCCTGTGAAGCTCGAGACGCCGCACTGGTGGTACCTCCGCAAGGGGGCCCCGCCGCTTCGCCGCGCATTGCTGACGCCGCCCTCGTGGGCCTGGGCCTGGGCCACGGCCCGCCGGCTCGCCCGCGGCGGGGGTTTTGACCCGGGCGTCCCGGTCATCTCCATCGGCAATCTGACGTTAGGCGGGTCGGGAAAGACGCCCGTCGCCCGCGAGGTGCTGAGGCTGCTTCGCGAGGAGGGCGTCGACGCGCACGGACTCTCGCGTGGGTACGGCGGCCGCATGACCGGCCCCGTCCGCGTGGACCCGCATACCCATGCGGCCGCGGACGTCGGCGACGAGCCGCTAATGCTGGGCCGCGACGGTCCCTTCTGGGTGGCGCGCGACCGGGCCGATGGGGCTCGGGCGGCCGTGGCCGCCGGGGCCGAGGCGATCATTCTCGACGACGGCCACCAGAACCCCGCGCTGAAGAAGGCGGTATCGATCGTGGTGGTCGACGGCGAGACCCGGGGTGGAGAGTGGCCGTTCGGCGACGGCTCGGTGTTCCCGGCCGGTCCCATGCGCGAACGCCTGCAGACAGGCCTGTCGCGAGCGGATGCAGTCGTCCTGTTGCTGCCGGCGGATCTCGACGCTCCGGATCCCGAACTGCTCGCCGCGTTTGGCTCCACGCCAGTCCTCGTCGCCCGGCTGGAAGCCGGCGCGCCGCCGCCCAGTGGCCCGCAACTCGGCTTCGCCGGCATCGCCAAGCCCTGGAAGGTCGAGCGCGCGCTGAGGGCCGCCGGCTGTGACCTCGTAGCCTTCGTTTCCTTCCCCGACCACGCCGCCTATGCCGAAGGCGACCTGGCCATGCTGGCGGCGCGCGCGGATCAACTGGGAGCCGGGCTCGTCACCACCGAAAAGGACTGGGTGCGCCTGCCAGCGGACTGGCGCAGCAAGGTGGTCGCCTGGCCGGTCCGGGCGCGCTTCGACGACGAGGCTGAAGCCCGCCGCCTGCTCAGCGCCGGTAGACCGAACCGCCCTTCATCACGAAGCTGACGCGTTCGAGTTCGCGAACATCGGCGAGCGGATCGCCGCGGACGGCGATGAGGTCGGCTTCCATGCCCGGCTTCAGACGCCCGATGCGGTCGCCAAGGCGCGCATGCTCGGCCGCCTCGACGGTCGCCAGCTGGATGGCCTGCAGCGGGGTGAAGCCGGCGCGGATGAGCAGGGCGAACTCCTGGGCGTTGTCGCCATGGCGGCTGACCCCGGAATCGGTGCCGAAGGCGAAGCGGACGCCGGCGGCGCGCGCGCGACTGGCGGCGTCGACCATCAGCGGCCCGGCGATGAGCGCCTTCTCCGCCTGGTTCGGCAGCAGCCGGCCGGCCTTCGCCTCCCGGACCACGAAGTCACCCGCCAGCAGGGTAGGCACGAGACGCGCGCCTGACGCACGGAAAAGACGAATGGACTCCGCGTCCAGGTAGCTGCCGTGCTCGATGGAATCCACGCCCGCGCGGAGCGCGGCGTTGATGCCGTCGACCCCGTGGGCGTGGGCGGCCACTTTCCGGCCGAGCGCATGCGCGGTCTCGACGATGACCTTGAGTTCCTCGTCTGTCAGCTGCTGGGCGAGGCCCGCCCTGGTATTGGAAAGCACCCCGCCGGTCGCTGTGACCTTGATAACGTCGACGCCCCGCTTCACCTGCTCGCGCACGGCGCGGCGGCAGTCGTCCACGCCCGAGCAGGTCGACGTGCGCGAGATCGCGCCGAGCACATCGTCGCGGTAGCCATGCACATCGGCGTGGCCGCCGTGCGGGGTGATGGTGGCGCCGGCTGCCAGGATACGGGGTCCGGGGACCCGCCCGGCCTCGATCCCGTCGCGCAGGGCGAAGACGGCGTCGCCCGCCTGGCCGGAGCCCAGGTCGATGACGGTGGTGAAGCCGGCGGTCAGGGTCTTCAGGGCGTAGCCGGCGCCCGCGATGGCGAAATCGCTCTCGGACCACATCACGGCGTTGTGCCGGTTCTCTGGACCGCCCTCGCTGAGGATGTGCACGTGGCTGTCGATCAACCCGGGCAGGACGAAGCTCTCGCGCAGGTCGATGACCTCTCCGTCCTCGCCGCCGACGAAGCCGTCGCGGACCTCGGCGATGCGCCCGTCGACCACGACCAGGGTCTTCTGACTCTCCACCCGCCCTGTGGCCGGATCGGCGAGCAACCGACCGGCCTGCACGTATTTGACGTCCCGCGCCGGGGTCTGGGCGGCGGGCGAATCGCCCCACGCCGTCATGGCCAGCAAGGCGGCTACGGCCGCAACGATTGTCCGCTTCATCCGCAAGTCCCTCCCAAACACGGGTGCAGCATAAGGACGCACAGGACGTCGCCCAAGCTTGATCATCACGCCTCGTGCCCTCTTATGGAGGGGCCTCGGGCGTGAAAAGTCGGGAGTTCACCGAGATGCAGCTGTCCAGACGCGGACTGATACTTGGCGGCGCGGCCCTTGCCGCTTCGTGCGCCACCTCCAGCAACAAATCGCTGGTTTCCGTCGTGATGCCGCCGGACCTCCCTCCGGTCGGTGGAACGGGCGAGCCGATCACCGTGGCCGCGGCGCCGAAGGTGGTCATGGATCCCAATGGGGTGATCCGCAAACCCCTGCTCGACGGAGCGCTGGCGGCCCTTGAGCGGCACGGCGAGCGGATACCCAAGCGCGACGCAATCTTCCTGGTCGATTTCGACCGCCACTCTTCCAAGCCGCGTCTCTACCGTCTGGACATGACCACGGGCCACGTCGAGCAGTTCCGCACGGCGCACGGCCGCGGATCCGATCCGTCCCACACGGGTTTCGCCCAGCGCTTCTCGAACACGCCGGATTCCAATGCGTCGTCCGTCGGCGCCTATGTGACCGCCGGGATGTCGAGCGGCGCGAAGTACGCCGAGAACGTTCTGCTCGACGGGCTCGAGGACACCAATTCCAAGGCGATGGAGCGCGCGATCATCGTCCACGCGGCCGACTACGCAGAACCTTCCTACGTCGCCCAGCACGGCAAGCTCGGCCGCAGTTACGGCTGCTTCAGCCTGTGCCAGCGCGATCTGGCGGTGCTGCGGCCTGCCATGGACAAGGGCCGGCTGCTCTACGCCGCGGCCTAGGAGGCGATCGCCCGCCAGCCTATGTCCGAGCGGCAGAAGCCGCCGGGCCAGTCGATCTTGGCGATCGCCGCGTAGGCCCGCTCTCGCGCATCGGCCACGTCCACGCCCACGGCGCAGACATTGAGCACGCGGCCGCCCGCGGCCGTCAGCGTGCCGTCGTTCTTCCTCGCCGTGCCAGCATGGAAGACGACCACGCCGCGACCGAAATCCTGTTCGGCGCCACGGATGACCGACCCGGGGATCGGGCTGTCAGGATAACCGCGTGCGGCCAGCACGACGCAGACGGCGGTTTCATTGCGCCATACCGGTTCCGGCGCGCGCGCCAGCGTCCCCGTAGCCGCCGCGAGCAGGTAGGGGACAATATCGCTGCGCAGGCGCAACATCAGGACCTGGCATTCCGGATCGCCAAACCGGGCGTTGAACTCGACCAGCCGGGGCTCGTCCTTGTCGACCATCAGGCCGGCGTAAAGGACGCCCTTGTAGGGCGTGCCTTCCGCCGCCATGCCCCTGACCGTCGGCTCGACAATCTTCTGCCGGGCGGCGTCCACCATCTCGGCGGTGAAGACCGGGGCGGGAGAATAGGCACCCATGCCCCCGGTATTGGGGCCCGTGTCCCCGTCGAACGCCCGTTTGTGGTCCTGCCCGCCGCCGAACAGCATGGCGCGCTCGCCGTCGCAGAGGGCGAAGAGCGAGGCTTCCTGGCCGACCATGAACTCCTCGATCACGACGCGCCCGCCGGCCGCCCCAAAGCGGCCGCCGATCATGGCGTCGATCTCCATCTCGGCGTCCTTGCGGTCTTCCGAGATGGCCACGCCCTTTCCGGCGGCCAACCCGTCCGCCTTGATCACGTAGGGCGGCTGGAAGCGCGAGAGGGCCGCCTTGGCCTCCGCTGCGGTCTGGTAGACGCCATAGCCTGCCGTCGGGATGTCCCAGCGGTCGCAAAAGGCCTTGGTGAAGGCCTTCGAGGTCTCCAGCCTCGCGGCCTTGGCGGAAGGCCCGAAACACGGAATTCCAAGCGCCGCGAGTCTGTCCGCAAGGCCGACTTCAAGCGCCGCTTCCGGACCGACGACGACGAGGTCGGCGCGGATTTCGCGCGCCAGGAGCACGAGGGCGTCGACGTCGGTCACCTTGACCGAGCGCAGCTCCGCGAGCTGACGCATTCCGGGATTTCCGGGCGCCGCCACCAGCCGCTTGACCAGCGGCGACTGTTTGATCTTCCAGGCCAGGGCGTGCTCACGCCCGCCGGACCCCACGAGGAGGATATTCATGCGCTCGCCTGTGGCGCGCCGCGGCGCCCGGGTCAAGCCGCGTGCGGCGGTGTATGAGAGAGCGATGACCGACGCCGACTCGATCCCCCTGCCCGCCGACAACGCACCTGCCTATTCGGTGTCGGAGCTGTCGGCTGCGCTGAAGCGCACGGTGGAGGACGCGTATGGCTTCGTGCGCCTGCGCGGCGAGATCAGCAAGGTCACCCGCCATGCCTCCGGGCACGTCTATCTGTCGTTGAAGGACGAGCGCGCCTGCATCGACGGCGTGGTGTGGAAAGGTCAGGTGCGTGGACTTCAGTGCCAGCCGGAACACGGGCTGGAGGTCATCGTCACGGGCCGCATCACGACCTATCCGGCGCGCTCGTCCTACCAGATCGTGATCGAGACCATGGAGCCCGCCGGCGTCGGCGCCCTGCTGGCCCAGCTCGAACGACTGAAGGTCAGGCTGCAGGCGGAGGGCCTGTTCGATGCGGCGCGAAAGCGCCCCCTGCCCCCCTACCCCGCCGTCGTCGGCGTGATCACCAGTCCGACCGGCGCGGTCATCCGCGACATCCTGCACCGCATCCGGGACCGCTGGCCCTGTCACGTCATGGTCTGGCCGGTGGTCGTGCAGGGCGAAGCCGCCTCCGCCCAGGTCGCCGCCGCGATCCGCGGGTTCAACGCCATTCCCGCCGGCGGTCCGCTCGACCGGCCCGAGGTGCTGATCGTCGCCCGCGGAGGCGGCTCGATCGAGGATCTCTGGCCGTTCAACGATGAAGCCCTGGCCCGGGACGTCGCCGCCAGCGCCATTCCCGTCATATCGGCGGTTGGCCACGAGACCGACACGACCCTGATCGATTTCGTCTCCGACCGCCGCGCGCCCACACCCACCGGGGCCGCCGAGATCGCCACGCCGGTGCTGGCGGAACTGCGCGCGGCCGCCGCGAACTACGAGGCGCGCCTCAGCCGCTGTTCGGGGCGCATGATCGAGGACGCACGTACGCGCCTGTCGGCCGCCGCCCGCGGGCTGCCCAAACCGCAGGATCTGCTGGCCACCTGGTCGCAGCAGCTCGATCTCGCCACGGTGAGGCTCGGCCCCGCACTGGAGCGCAACACCTCCATCCATGAGCGGCAGCTGGCGGCCGTGGGCTCCCGTCTGCACGCGGGCCTGCTGCAACGCCCATACGAGCAGAGAGCTGAGAGGCTGGCGGCCTCGGTAAGCCGGCTCGGCGCCGCGCTGCTGCGCAACGTCGAGGCGCACGAGAATCAGCTTCGAAGCGCCGTTACGCGCCTGCGGCCCGACCACATGCTTCGGCAGGCGGAGGCCGGAGGCGAACGGCTCGCCGAATATGCGCTCCGCGCGGAGCGGTCGTTGCGACAGAGGCTGGATCAGGGCGGAGACCGCCTGGACCGCGCCTCTCGACTGCTGGAGACTCTCAACCCGAAGCGGCCGACCGCCCCCGGCATGGCGCGGGTGCTGGACGATCAGGGACGTGTGATCCTGGGCGCCGCAGAGTTGTCCTCGGGCCAGCCGGTGCGGCTGGTGTTCAGCGACGGAGAGCGGGGTGCGGTGATCGACGGAAAGCCGGAAGCGAAACCGGCGCCTCGAGCGCAGAGTCGCAAGACCGCCCCTTCGAGCGCGCAGGGCGACCTGTTCTAGCCTTTCGCCGCTCGTCCGCTCGTCCTACATTCTCCCCATGAACGCTTTGGATCGTGACGCCGGGGGCGAAGCCATACTGCACTACGGGGACGGCGAGTTCGTCGTGCTCAAGCCGGGCCGCTACGTCGTCTGTGCGGTGACGGGAAAGCAGGTTCCCCTGGACGCCCTGCGCTATTGGGATCCCAAGCGGCAGGAGGCCTACGCCGGCCCGCAGGAGGCATTCCAGCGGTGGAAAGAAGAGCAGTCGAAGGGCTGACGCGCCGGATCGTGCTGGCCGCAGGGGCAGCCGCAGCGGCAAGCCCGGCCGTGGCGGCCGACCTGGTGCGCCTGAAAGGGCGGATTGTACAGGGCGGATGCGTCGTGGGCGTCGCATCACCCGGCGCTGAAATCTACGTCAATGGCGACAGGACCGGCGCGACTTCGCGGCGCGGGCTGTTCGTGCTGGGCTTCGACCGTGACGAACCCGAGACCATGGAACTCCGGGTGCGGGGCCCGGGCCTCGATTGGCGCAAGACCCTGCACGTCGAACGCGGCATCTTCGGCGTTCAGCGGGTGGACGGCGTGCCGCAGTCCACCGTCACGCCGACCGACCCCAAACTGCTCGCTCGCATCCGCCGCGAAGCCGCCCTGAAAGCCGAGGCCTTCGCGTCGGTCTCCCCCGCCGACGACTTCGACGGCGGATTCCGCTGGCCGCTGGACGACTTCCGGGTGTCGTCCAGGTTCGGAAACCAGCGCATCCTCAACGGCACGCCGAACCGGCCCCACTACGGCATCGACCTGGCCGCCCCAGCGGGAACCGTTATCCGCGCACCTGCGCCGGGACTGGTCGTGCTGGCCCATCCGGCCATGCACTTCGAAGGCGGGTTGACCCTGATCGACCATGGTCAGGGCCTGATCGCGGCCTACCTTCACCAGTCGAAGCTCATGATCTCTGCGGGCGACCGGGTCCGGCGAGGTCAGGCGATCGGCGCGGTCGGCTCGACCGGCCGCGCCACGGGCCCCCACCTCTGCTGGCGGCTCAAGTGGCGAGGCCGCAACCTGGACCCGTCCCTTTTCATTTCCGCAACGCTTACGTGATTGATTTCGTAAGTGAACCGGCGGCATATCGCCGCCTATTCTCGGTTGTATCGATCCCGGCGGCCCATGGCCGTGAGGAACCCTATGTCGGCGCTCGCCTCGCTTCGTGTCCTGCTGGTCGACGACAATGCGCACATGCGCTCAATCGTGGCCGCAATCCTGAAGGCGGCGGGCGTCGGCAGGATCATCGAGGTCGGCGACGGCGCCGCCGCGCTGAACACGCTTCGCCAGGAAGCCTGCGACCTGGCCATCGTGGACTTCAACATGACGCCGCTCGACGGGGTGGAGTTCACGCGTCGGGTGCGCAGCGCGCCGGACAGTCCCAACCCCTATCTGCCGATCATCATGATGACGGGGCACGCAGAGCGTTCGCGCGTCGAGGAGGCCCGTGACGCAGGCGTCACCGAGTTCGTGGTCAAGCCCATCACGGCCCGCTCCATCCTCAGCCGCATCCAGGCGGTGATCTTCAAGCCGCGGCCCTTCATCCGGTCGACCGACTATTTCGGCCCCTGCCGCCGCCGCGGGCGTGACCGGAACTATTTTGGCCCATTCCGTCGTGAGGACGACGCGATGCTGAGCGCCGACTAGGGCTCGGAGCCGTAGTCCGCCTTCGGCCAGCGCCGGTGGACCCAGAACCAGTCCTCGGGCTTGGCGCGGATGCATTCCTCGAGGAATTCGTTCAGACGCCGCGTGCCCGCTTCCAGGTCGCGCTGCCTGTCCCCCGTCTTCTCGAGGTGGATGGGCGGAAGGGCGATGATGCGGAAGCGCGCGCCGCCCAGGCGCTGACCGGTCATGGGATAGATGGGGGCGTTGTACTGCAGCGCCAGTCGCGCGGCCCCCGTGGTCGTTGGCGCCGGGCGGCCGAAGAAGGGCACCATGATCCCCTCGTTGAACTTCTGGTCGATGAGGAAGGCGACCGGAACGTTCTTCCGCAGGGCCTGCATGAGATCGCGGGTGTTCTCCCCCTTTGGCGCGAAGCGGGTCATGCCGTAACGCGCCCGCACCTTCTTCATGCGTGCGTCGACATAGGGGTTGTTCGCCGGCCGGTAGGTCATGTGCGGGTGCGAGCCGGACTGCACGATCGCCGCCGGCAGCAGTTCCCAGTTGGCAAAGTGGCCG
Source organism: Pseudomonadota bacterium (assembly GCA_023432855.1). GTDB lineage: Bacteria > Pseudomonadota > Alphaproteobacteria > Caulobacterales > Caulobacteraceae > JAEZEZ01. Next base: position 25,052 of record JAEZEZ010000072.1, read on the forward strand.
GACACGAAGATCACCGGCCTGCCCAGGGTGCGCGCCTCTTCGAAATGCTCGGCGCCGACCATCTCGACGCGACCGCTCTCGGGGGTGATGCGGTGGACGACGGGAAACTCGGCGAAGGAACGGCCGACATTGTCCCACACGCCCCGCGCGATGCGACGGCGCTCGTCCTCCGATTTCTCAGGAAACGCCCAGCGCAGGTTCTGGAGGACCACGGCATGCGTGGGCGTCATCGGGCCAATCGTACGCAGGAGCCAGCCGCCGAAGCCCGATACCGCATCGATCGGCAGCAGCCCGAGCACCGCGCTCATGACGTCGAAGCCGAAGGCCTCGATGCGCCACATCAGGTCCCGGCCGAAAGAGGCCTTCTTCGCCACGCCTATGCCCTCACCAGGCGATGGTGATGCCGCCGTCCACGACGAGCGCCTGGCCGGTCATGTAGGACGAGGCTTTCGAGGCGAGGTACACCGCCGCGCCGGCGATCTCGTCCGACTGTCCGATGCGCTTCATCGGCGCGGGATCGGTGGCCATCTTCAGGATGTCCGGGTTTTCCCACAGGTAGCGCGCGAAATCGGTCTGGATCAGGCCCGGCGCAATGGCGTTAACCCGCACGTTCGAGGGGCCGTATTCGACGGCCAGGTTGCGCACCAGCTGGAAGTCGGCCGCCTTGGAGATGTTGTAGGCCCCGATCAGGGCGTTGCCGCGCAGCCCGCCGATCGACGAGACAACGATGATCGACCCGTCTTTCCGCTCCAGCATCCGGGGGGCGACCATCTGGATCAGCCAGTGGTTGGACACGACGTTGTTCTGCAGGATCTTGAGGAACTGCTCGTCGCTGATCCCGCTCATGGGACCGGCGTAGGGGTTGGATGCTGCGTTGCAGACGAGGATGTCGACCTTGCCGAACGCGTCGTTGGTCCGGTCCACGAGGTTCTGCAGGTCTTCCTTCGAGGCAATGTTGGCCGGGACCCAGATCGCCCTGCCCTCACCGAAACGCGCGTTGATTGCCTCGGCGACCTCCTCGCAGGGGCCCGGCTTGCGCGAGGAGATGACCACCTGGGCGCCGTGTTCGGCCAGGCGCTCGGCGATCGCCTTGCCGATTCCACGGGAAGAGCCTGTAATGATCGCGGTCTTTCCGGCCAGGTCGAACAGTTCCATTCGGTCGCGCCCCTTTTTGCTCGCGTGCTTGATATACTCTTGTGTGGCTGATTCCAGCCGGGCGGGCCTCCATGCGTAAGATCACCATGGCGCTGCTGATGGGCGCCTATCTGTTCATCGCCCTGACGGCGGCCGCCCTGCTCTGGCGCGGCGGAGCCGGATGGGGCGCCGGTATGGCGACCCTGTTCGGGGCGCTGGGCCTGCTGTTCGCCGCCCACGCCATGATGGCGGGAGCCGCAGCGCGCGCGGCGATCGAGAAGGACGTCGAATCGATCCGCGACGCGCACCGGCTTCTGGCCGACGCGCTCGAGACGACCCAGGACGCAGTGAACGCCCTCGCCGCCCGCATCGAGGACAGCGCCATCAGACGGTCGGAGGAGCTGACGTCCGAAGTGCGCATGCTTGAAGACCTCGTCCAGCGGATGGGCCAGGACCTGGAACAGCGGCTGTCGGGCATCCGGCACGCGCCAGTCGAGACCTTCGACGGGCGCCGCAGCCGACAGACGGCGGCCCTGCTCGAAACGGTCCGTGAGGCGCTCGCCGAGGGTCGGGTGGACCTCTACCTGCAGCCGGTAGTGGGACTGCCCCAGCGCCGGACGGTCTATTACGAGAGCTTCTCGCGCCTGCGTGACGACACGGGCCGGGTGATGATGCCGGCCGAATACCTGTCGGTCGCCGAGCCCGAGGGCCTTGTCACCACGATCGACAACCTGTTGCTGTTCCGCTGCGTCCAGATCGTGCGCCGGCTGGCCAAGCAGGACCGCAAGGTCGGCATCTTCTGCAACGTCTCGCTCGCATCCCTGGCGGACGAGGTATTCTTCCCGCAGTTCCTGGAGTTCCTGCAGGACAACCGCGACCTGCACAGTGCACTCATCTTCGAACTCGGCCAGGCGGCCTTCGACGCGCGCGGCGCGACCGAGGCGCGCAATATGGCCAAGCTGGCCGACCTCGGATTCCGCTTCTCGCTCGACAAGGTGCAAACGCTCGACCTGGACTTCGCCGACCTGCAGCGCTCGGACGTGAAGTTCCTCAAGATCGGCGCCGACCTGCTGCTCGAGCAGTTGCTGGACATCGACGGCCAGCCTGCGCTGAGCCAGGTCAAGGACATTCACGCCGCCGACTTTGCGGGGCTGACCCGGCGCTATGGGGTCGAGGTCGTCGCCGAAAAGGTCGAGCACGAACGCCAGGTGGTCGACATCCTCGAACTCGACATCGCCTATGGTCAGGGCCACCTGTTCGGCGAGCCGCGGGCGATCAAGGACCAGATCCTGGCCGAGACCGACCCGCCCGCCGCCTTCATGCGCTCGAGCCTGCAACTGCAGCGGCGGCGAGCGGTCGGCTAGCGCGCGCCTTTGACCGCAAGCGCCGGGACGCGCGCCTGCGGACGCGCGCCTAAACCATCTCCCGACCCAAGGGAGAAAGCCCTATGTTCCATGTCGTGAACATCGAACCGGTCAGCGCAGACCTCGACGACAGCCGCTGGACGGCGTTCGAGACGCGCGACCGTTCACGCCGCGACGAGTTCGTCGGCGGCGTGCTCAGCACCGGGATCTACTGCCGGCCAGGATGCCCGGCCAGGCTGCCGAAGCGGGAGAACGTCGTCTTCTTCGAAACGGCGGAGCAGGCGCGGGCCGCCGGCTTCCGGGCCTGCAAGCGCTGCCGCCCGGACGAGACGGGCTCGGCCTATCGCGAAGCCATCGCCCGTGTATGCCGCGCCGTCGATGAGGCGGAGGAGACGCCGAGGCTGGAAGCGCTGGCGCGGATCGCCGGCCTCTCGCCCTTCCATTTCCACCGCGTGTTCAAGGCCGAAACGGGGGTCACGCCCGCCGCCTACGCCGCCGCCGTCAAGGATCGCCGGGCGAAGGCGTCGCTGAGGAACGGCGCCAGCGTGACCGAGGCGGTCTACGACGCTGGCTATGGCGCCTCGAGCCGCTTCTACGCCAAGTCACGCGCCCGCTTCGGAATGGCCCCGGCGAAGTGGAAGGATCGCGGCGCCGGCGAGCATATCCGCGTGGCCGTGTCCGACTGCGCGCTGGGGAAGGTGCTCGTGGCCACGACCGACAAGGGCGTCTGCGCCGTCGAGCTGGGCGACGATCGGGATCAGATGCTGTCGTGGTTCCGCGAGCGCTTCTCGGCTGCCGAAACCGTGGTTGACGACGCCGGCCTGGCGGACACGGTTCAGCAGATCGTCGGACTGATCGAGCATCCCGGCTCCACCGCCGCCGACCTTCCGCTCGACGTGCGCGGCACCGCCTTCCAACAGCGGGTCTGGGACGCCCTGCGCCGAATCCCGGCCGGCGAGACCTGGACCTACGGACAGTTGGCCGAGTGCCTGGGTGCGCCAAAAGCGGCCCGCGCGGTCGGCGCCGCGTGCGGCCAGAACCGGGTTGCGGTTCTCATCCCGTGCCACCGCGTGGTCGGTTCAGACGGCAGCCTGACCGGCTTCGCCTACGGCGTGGACCGAAAGCAGAAGCTGCTCGAGCGCGAGAAGGGCTGACTCCCGCCGGGAGCGCGCCGCCCCAAGCTTGTCCGTGGGACCAGCCGCAGGCAAGGTCGGCTCCGGAGGGGCTCATGCAGATATCCGGATCCACCGTCGCCGCCTGGGCCGCCCTGGTCATACTGGCGCTTGCACCCGCAACCCGGGCGGAAGCAGTCGACGCCGCCACCGTCGAGGCCGCGCGTGCCGCCGCCGCCGAGGTGCGCGAGGCCACACCGACCCCGGCCCTGTCCATCGCCGTGGTGCGTGGCGGCGAGTTGATCTGGGCTGAGGCCTACGGCCACGCCAGCCTCGAGCTGGACGTCCCTGCGACAAGCAGCACGCGGTTCCGCCTCGGCAGTGTGTCGAAGGTGGTGACCGCCAGTCTAGCGGCGAAGCTCGCCGACGATGGCGTGCTGGATCTCGACGCGCCGATCTCCCGATACCTGACGGATCTTCCGGAAGCCCACCGGGCGACGACCTTGCGGCAGCTCCTGGGACATCAGGGCGGCGTGCGCCACTATGCGGGGAAGGACATGAACCCCGGCGCCGCCGGCGGTACGATCGATCAGAGGGAGTACCCGGACACGGCGTCCATGCTGGCGATCTTCATCAACGATCCGCTGGTGGCTGCGCCGGGGACGAAGAGCCACTACTCGACCTTCGGCTACACACTGGCCAGCGCGGTAATGGAGGCCGCCGCCGGGCGACCCTTCCTCCAGCTGCTGGAAGAGGAACTCGCAGAGCCGTTGGGGCTCTCCACCCTCGAGGGCGACGTCTGGCGCCTGCCGCTGGAGAACCGCAGCGCCTTCTACGACCCCGTTCCGCCATGGATGCAGGCCAGCGTGCCCGTCCCGGTCGTCAACGCTCAGCAGGTGAACTCGGCCTACAAGTGGGCGGGCGGCGGACTGATCGCCACGCCGAGTGATCTGGCGCGCTTCGGCTACGCCATGATCCGGCCGGGTTACGTCGCGGCCGCCACCCACCGCATGATGTTCACTCCGATGACGACGGCCGACGGAGAGGCGACGAACGTCGGCCTCGGCTGGCGCGTCGATCGCGACGCGGCCGGGCGGCAGCGGTGGCATCACGCGGGATCCATCGTCGGAGGCCGCGCCGTCCTGCTGGTCTATCCCGAGCACGACCTGTCGATCTCGCTGATGACCAACCTTTCCCAGACTCCTTCCGACGCCCTGGCCGCGGCGGAGAAGCTCGCGCAGCCGTTCCTGGCGCGTTGACCCGACCGCACGACCGGTCTAGCCGGGCCCCATGAGCGCCCCCCATGTGATCGCCGGTCTGTCGGACATCGCCGCCCAGTACGATGCGATCCTCTGCGACGTATGGGGGGTCATTCACAACGGCCGGGAGAACTTTCCCGAAGCCTGCCGCGCGCTGGCCGAATTCCAGCGCAACCGCGGTCCGGTGGTCCTGATCTCGAATGCGCCGAGACCCTCTCGCTTCGTCGTCTCCCAGCTGGACCAGCTCGGCGTTCCCAGGGAGGCGTGGAGCGGGTTCGTCACCTCGGGCGACGCCACCTTCGCCGAACTGGTCAAGCGGGCCCCGGGCCCGGCCTGGACGGTCGGCCCAGCCCGGGATGCGGGGCTTTACGAAGGATCGGGAGTCGACCTGACCGAGACCCCGGACCAGGCCGCCTTCATTTCGTGCACCGGCCTGTTCGATGACGTGACCGAGGCGCCTGAAGACTATCGAGAGCGTTTCGAACTCTGCGCCAGGCGGGACCTGGAAATGATCTGCGCCAACCCGGACCGCGTGGTTCAGCGGGGCGACACCATGATCTGGTGCGCGGGCGCGCTCGCCGATCTCTACCAGAGCATGGGCGGCCGGGTGCTGATGGCCGGCAAGCCCTTCGCGCCGATCTACGAGTTGAGCTACGCGGAGGTCGATCGGCTGGCCGGACGCGAAGTGGACCGCTCCCGTGTCCTGGCCATCGGGGACGGTATCCAGACCGATGTGGCCGGCGCCAATAACCAGCACCTCGACCTGCTGTTCATCGCCGGCGGCATTCACGTCGCCGAACTGGCGGGGGAGGACGGTCAGATGGCGGCGGACAAGGTCGAGGCGTTTCTCGACCTGGCCCTAGCCCACGCCCGGTGGGCCTCGCCAACGCTGACATGGTGACCGGAATCGCGCGGGGGTCTAAGTCATGGCTCATGACCGAACCCTTCAGCGGCTACATCCTCGAGGAATTGTCCGTCGGCCAGAGCGCCGAACTGGTGCGAGAGATCACGGAGGAGCGCATCCAGCGCTTCGCCGAGGCGTCGGACGATTTCAATCCCGTGCACGTCGACGAGGCCTTTGCCCAGACCACGCCGTACCGTGGTCGCATCGCGCACGGGCTGCTGTCCGCGTCGTTTGTCTCGGCGGTTGTGGGAACTCTGCTCCCGGGCCCGGGGGCGATCTATCTCCACCAGACGCTGAGCTTCTACAAACCGGTGCGCATCGGCGAGGTCTGCACCGCCAGGGTGACCGTGACCGCGATCGATCACGCGACCGCCCGGGTCACGCTGAAGACCGAATGCCTGGTGGGCGGCGAGCCGGTGCTGGATGGCGAGGCCACCATCCGCGTCCCCCGGAAACGGCGGACGCCGCGCGGGTGAGTCTTCAAGTCGTCCATGACTGGCGCGGCCTGCCGGCTGCGCACCGCGGCGCCTCGGTAGCGCTGGGCAATTTCGACGGCGTCCATCTGGGGCATCAGCGCGTCATCGCCGCCGCCTCGGAGGCCGCCGCTCGAATCGATGCCCCGCTCGGTGTCGTCAGCTTCGAGCCGCACCCCCGGGTGTTCTTTCAGCCCGACGCCGAACCGTTCCGGGTGATGAGCCTGAACCAGCAGGCGCGCGCCCTGGAGGTCCTGGGGGTCGGGCTATTCTATGCCCTGCCCTTCGGGGCGGAAATGGCGGGCATGAGCGACGAGGATTTCGCCCGGCAGGTTCTCGCCGACGGCCTCGGCGCCCGTTGGGTGTCCGTGGGTTTCGACGTGACATACGGCAAGGGCCGCACCGGCGGCCCGGAAGAGCTTCAGGCCGCCGGCGGACGCCTCGGCTTCGGCGTCTCGGTGGTGGAGCGGGTGGCCGACGAGAACGACCTGAAGCTGTCCTCCTCCGCCGTCCGGGACGCGTTGAAAGCCGGCAGGCCGGAGCAGGCCGCCGCCATTCTCGGCCGCCCATTCGCCATCGAGGCCGAGGTCATCCACGGTGACAAGCGCGGTCGCGAGCTGGGAGTCCCTACGGCCAACATGCGTCTCGGCGACTATGTTCGGCCTCGCTACGGCATCTACGCCGTTCGCGCCCGACTCCCCGACGGTCGTATCCTGGATGGCGTGGCCAGCCTGGGCGTGCGCCCGATGTTCGAGACACCCGAGCCTCTGCTCGAGGTCTGGCTGTTCGGCTTCGAGGGGAATCTCTACGGTCAGGTCATGGAGACCGAACTGATCGCCTGGATCCGCCCCGAGATGAATTTTGACGGGCTCGATGCGCTCAGGGCGCAGATCGATGACGACGCGGCGCAGGCGCGGCGATTGCTGCAAGCGGCCCGGTAAGCTACACGAGCCTCATGGTCGTTCGGACGTCCCGCGTGAACCGAATTAACCGCCCGGCGTGACGCCGCCGGGCCTTTGCCTCAGCGCGCGCCGGGTTCGCTTCCGCTTTTTCCTTCCGAACCTCCGACTGGATCCGTCATGGCCGACGACGCCCAAACGCCCGCACGCGACTACCGCGAAACTGTCTTCCTTCCCGAAACCTCCTTCCCCATGCGCGCGGGCCTGCCGCAGCGCGAGCCCGAGATCCTGGCCAGGTGGGAGGCTCTCGGCCTCTACGGAGCGACCCGCAAGGCGCGGCAGGAGGCCGGCGCGCCCCTGTTCGTGCTGCACGACGGCCCGCCCTACGCCAATGGCGCCATCCACATCGGCCATGCGCTGAACAAGACGCTGAAGGACTTCGTCGTCCGCTCACGCTTCCTGCTCGGATTCGACGTGGACTATGTGCCTGGCTGGGACTGCCACGGACTGCCGATCGAGTGGAAGATCGAGGAGGAGTTCCGCGCCAAGGGCCGTCGCAAGGACGAGGTCTCCAAGGCGGAATTCCGCGAACGCTGCCGCGCCTACGCAGCGGAATGGATCGACCGCCAGCGCGAGGAGTTCAAGCGCCTGGGCGTGCTTGGTCGCTGGGAAAAACCCTACGCGACCATGGACTTCGCCACCGAAGCGGCCATCGTGCGCGAGTTCCACAAGTTCAAGAACTCCGGCCAGCTCTACCGTGGATCGAAGCCCGTCATGTGGAGCCCGGTCGAGCGCACGGCGCTGGCCGACGCCGAGGTGGAGTACCACGACCACGTCTCGCCGACGGTCTGGGTCAAGTTCCCGGTCACCGGCGCCACCGACGACCATCCCGACGAACTGCTGTCCTTCCGCCATTCCACGCCGTCGGTCGTCATCTGGACCACCACGCCGTGGACCATCCCCGCCAACCGCGCGATCAGCTACGGTCCCGAGATCGACTACGGCCTCTATGAGGTCGAGGCGATGGAGGCCGACCTTGCCTTCGAGCCGTGGGCCAAGCCCGGCGACAGACTGATCATGGCCGATCGCCTCTCCGACGAGGTGAAGGCCGCGGCCAAGGTCGCCAGCTGGAAGCGGCTGGACGCCGTCAATCCGTCAGGTCTCGTGTGCGCCCACCCGCTGGCTGCGCTCGATTCCGGCTACAGCTTCAGCGTGCCGTTGCTGGCCGGCGACCATGTCACCGACGACGCCGGCACGGGTTTTGTGCACACGGCTCCCGGCCACGGGGCGGACGACTTCGAAGTCTGGCGCGCGCACGGTCACCATGAGATCCCAGACACCGTCGATCCCGACGGCGCCTACTACGAGCACGTGCCGCTCTTCGGCGGCCTGAAGGTGCTGGAGACCGAGGGGAAGAAGGCCGGCAAGTTCGGCCCGGCCAACAGCGCGGTGATGGAGAAGCTGATCGAGGCGGGCAACCTGCTGGCCCGCGGCCGGCTCGAGCACTCCTACCCGCACTCCTGGCGCTCCAAGGCGCCGGTCATCTTCCGCAACACCCCCCAGTGGTTCGTGAAGATGGATGGCGAACACGGCCTGCGCGAGAAGGCGCTGGCCGCCATCGACGCCACTCGCTTCTACCCCGAACAAGGGCGCAACCGCATACGGTCCATGGTCGAGGGCCGCCCGGACTGGCTCATCAGCCGCCAGCGCGCATGGGGCACGCCGCTGGCCATGTTCGTCGACAAGCACAGCGGTCATCCCCTGCACGACGACGCTGTCGACCAGCGTATCGTTGAGGCCATCGAAGCCGAGGGCGCGGACGCATGGTTCACCCGACCGGCGTCGGACTTTCTGGGCGCCTATGATCCGGATCGATACGAGAAGGTCGAGGACATCCTCGACGTCTGGTTCGACTCCGGCTCGACGCACGCCTTCACCCTCGAAGGCCGGGAGGACAGCCGCTGGCCCGCCGACCTCTATCTGGAAGGCTCAGACCAGCACCGCGGCTGGTTCCAGTCGTCCCTCCTCGAGAGTTGCGGCACGCGCGGCCGCGCGCCTTACGAGGCGGTGCTGACGCACGGCTTCACCATGGACGAGCAGGGTCGCAAGATGTCCAAGTCGCTCGGCAACGTGGTCGAGCCACAGTCGGTCATCAAGCAATCGGGCGCCGACATCCTGCGCCTTTGGGTGGCCATGGTGGACTACGCCGACGACCAGCGGCTCGGAAAGGCGGCGCTCGACACCACCGTCGACGCCTACCGCAAGCTGCGGAACACCCTGCGCTACCTGCTCGGCGCCCTCGCTGATTATTCGGCCGAGGAAGCCGTTGGTTACGGGCAGATGCCGCCGCTGGAGCGCTTCATCCTGCACCGGCTGTGGGAGCTCGACGCCCAGGTGCGCACCGCCTACGGAGAGTACCGCTTCCAGGACGTCGTGCGGCCGGTCGCGGAGTTCTGCAGCTGGGAGCTGTCGGCCCTCTACTTCGACATCCGCAAGGACGCCCTTTACTGCGAGCGTCCCGACAGTCCTGTCCGGCGCGCCGCGCGCACGGTCATGGACGCCGTGTTCGAACGCCTGACCGCGTGGCTGTCGCCGCTGCTCTCGTTCACCACGGAAGAAGCCTGGAGCGTACGCCACCCCAACGGCGGGTCGAACGCCATGCGCGTAATCCCCGACACGCCGCAGGAATGGCGCAATGACGAGGAAGCAGCGCGCTGGACCAGCATCCAGACGGTGCTGGAGGTGGTGACCTCCGCGCTCGAGATCGAACGCCGCGACAAGCGCGTCGGCTCAGCGCTGGAAGCATCGCCGGTCGTTCACGTCGCCGACGCCGGTTTGCTGCAGGCCTTCGAGGGCATCGACGCCGGCGAGGTCTTCCGGACCAGCGGCGCCACGCTCGTCCAGGGCGCGGGCCCGGCCGAGGCGTTCCGTTTGCCGGACCGCACCACGGTGGCTGTCGAGCCTGCGAGGTCGGCGAACGAGAAGTGCGACCGCTGCTGGCGGCGCATGCCGGACTTCGGCGCCGCACGGGAGCACCCGACGCTCTGTAGCCGCTGCGCCGAAGCGGTGGTCGACTGGGAAAGCCGGCGGAGCGCGTCCGCGTGACGCACAACCTCGGCCATATCGCCGCCGCCTTTCACGGCGAGCCTCCCGCAACCGCGAAACCGCGAACGGACGCATGACCCTTCTGAACTCGATTTCGCGCCACGGCCGCATCGCCTACGCCATCGGGCTGACCGTCCTGGTGCTGGACCAGCTGAGCAAGGCGTTGGTGCTCTACGGGCTCGACCTGCCCCGGCGCATGCACATCGAGCTGACGCCCTTCTTCGACCTGACCATGGTCTGGAACCGGGGCATGAGCTTCGGCCTGGGATCGGGCCAGGGCGACCTAGCGCGCTGGGGCTTCAGCATCTTCGCCATCGGCGTGGCCGGGGCGATCGCCTGGTGGGCGCGCCAGATCGACAAGCCGATCCTGGCGTGGTGCCTCGGCCTGCTTATGGGCGGAGCGATCGGCAACGTCATCGATCGCTTGAGGTTCGGGGCGGTCGTGGATTTCCTGGACTTCTCGGGGCTGTGGTTTCCCTGGGTGTTCAACATCGCCGACAGCGCGATCACCATTGGAGCCGCCTTGCTGCTGTTCGAGGCCTTCTGGCCGGCGGTGCGGCAGCGGTTGGAATCCGTGCGTGTTCGCGGTAACTGAAACCTTTAATGGGCCTGGGGCGGGCCGCTGGAGCAGCGTATGACGACCAAACGTTTGATGATCGCCGCGACCGTCACCGTGGCGCTCGCCGCCACCGCGGGGTGTCAGTCGACCAAGCAGGCGCTCGGCATGCAGAAGGTCGTGCCCGACGAATTCCGCGTGGTCACCAAGGCTCCGCTGGTCGTGCCGCCGGAATACGCCCTGCGCCCGCCGGCGCCGGGCGAGCCCCGCCCCCAGGAGCTGCAGCCCGAGAGTGTCGCGCGCCAGGCCCTGCTCGGCCAGCGCGCCGCCGCCTCGCGTTCGGCCGGCGAACAGATCCTGGTGCAGCAGGCCGGCGCCGACCGCGCCGACCCCCTGGCGCGCTATGTCGTCGACGACGAGTTCGGCGACATCGCCTACAAGGAAAAGTCCTTCGCCGAACACATCATGTTCTGGCGTGGACGCGGCGAAGCCGGTCCCGCCGTGACCCCCGGCAGCAACGAGGCCGCCCCCATCGATCCCGCGGCCGAGGCCGAGCGGGTTCGCGCCCTGACCGGCGGAAAGCCGATCACGATCACGCGCCAGACCCCGCGCTTCAAGCTGCCGGGCCTGTAGCCGCTTAAGGATCGCAAGGTTCAGGGCCCGGACGCCAGTCCGGGCCCTTTTCCTTTGCCGCATCGCGCCGCCGGTCCCGACAGGCTATCGTCATTTCCCGCCCGGCCAACCGACTCACATGACCATCCGCCGACTGCCGCCCGAGACCGTGAACCGCATCGCCGCCGGCGAGGTGGTCGAACGGCCTGCCAGCGCGGTGAAGGAGCTGGTCGAGAACGCCCTGGACGCGGGGGGCCGCAATATCGAGGTGCAGGCCGACAATGGCGGCCTGTCTCGCATCCTGGTGGCCGACGACGGATGCGGGCTGGGCCCGGACGAACTCCCGTTGGCCATCGAGCGGCACGCCACGTCCAAGCTAGAGCCCGACGACGCCGGGGACGTGGACCTGCTGCGCATCCACACCCTGGGCTTTCGTGGGGAGGCCCTGCCCTCGATTGGATCGGTCGCGAGACTGTCCATCGCCTCACGCGCCAAGGGCCAGCAGGAGGCCTGGGCCATCCGGGTGGACGGGGGGGAGGTTTCTCCAGTGGCGCCATCGGGTTTCCCCGGCCCGCATGGCGCACGGGTCGAAGTGCGCGACCTGTTCTACGCCACGCCTGCCCGGCTCAAGTTCATGAAGTCGGAGCGTTCTGAATCGCTCGCCATCACCGACGAAATCCGCCGCCAGGCCATGGCCCACGAGGGCGCGGCGTTCACCCTCGAACTGGACGGCCGACGCGTTCTGCGCCTGCCGGCCGAGCATCCGGGCCCGGAAGGGCGCCTGGCGCGCCTGGCCGCGATTCTCGGGCGCGAATTCGGCGAGAACGCTCTGGAGATCGATCAGGAACGCGACGGCGTGCGACTTTCCGGTTTCGCCGGCTTGCCCACCTATTCGCGCGGCAACGCGGCGCATCAGTTTCTGTTCGTCAACGGACGCCCAGTCCGAGACCGTCTGCTGCAAGGCGCCCTGCGCGGCGCCTACGCCGACTTCCTGGCGCGGGATCGGCACCCGACCGCGGCCCTCTACCTCGAACTCGACCCGACCCTCGTCGACGTCAACGTCCACCCGGCCAAGGCCGAGGTCCGCTTCCGCGACGCCGCGGCGGTCCGCGGCCTGATCGTCGGGGCGTTGAAGCACGCCCTCGCCGCCGCCGGCCACCGCGCCTCCACCACGGTCGCAGCTGCGGCCCTCGGAGGCTTCCGGCCCGAGACGGCGCCACCGCCGGGCGGTTGGCGATCTCCCGGCCCGGGGGGCTGGAGCCGCCCTTCCCTGCCCCCGGGCATGCCGGGACTGATCGCGGGACTGGCCGAGCCGGGGGCCAGGTTCGAACCGGCGCCGCATGCCGATGATCGCCCGCCGCCGACCGCTGATGGCGGTCAACTGGTCGATCCCGTCGACTTCCCCCTGGGGGCCGCGCGGGCCCAGGTGCATGAGACCTATATCGTGGCCCAGACCCGCGACGGCGTCGTGATCGTCGACCAGCACGCCGCGCACGAACGCCTGGTCTACGAGCGCATGAAGGCCCAGATGGCCGAGGGGGCAGTCGCGCGCCAGGCCCTGCTCGTGCCGGAAGTGGTCGACCTGGATCCGGCGGAATGCGAGCGGGTGCTGGCCGCAGCGCCCGAGCTCGCCGAGATGGGCCTCGTCATCGAGGCGTTCGGCGGCTCGGCGGTCCTCGTCCGGGAAACCCCCGCCCTGCTCGGCGAGACCGACGCCAGGGGCCTGGTGCGCGATATCGCCGACGATCTCGCCGAGGCCGGCCAGGCCCACGCCCTCAAGGAGCGGATGGCCGAGGTCTGCGGGACCATGGCCTGTCACGGCTCCGTCCGGGCGGGCCGGCGGCTCACTGCGGCTGAGATGAACGCCCTGCTGCGCCAGATGGAGGCGACGCCCCATTCCGGCCAGTGCAACCACGGCCGGCCGACCTATGTCGAACTGAAGCTCGCGGACATCGAGCGGCTGTTCGGTCGGCGGTGAGCCCTAGGCGGCCTCGCCGCCGCGTCCGGTGACGTAGCGCCAGATCCGCCGGCGCGCCTCGAACACGCTGACGCCGATCGTTGCGGCCGTCAGCCAGAAGGTCGCTTCCGTCGTCACCGCCGCCGCAGTCGCCAGGATGAGCCGCGGGGTGAACCCCACGCCCATGTAGAGGCCCACGCCGAGGGCGATCCAGGCGCACACCGCGGCAATGAAGACGAGGCCCGTGAGGGTCCACATCACCCGGCTCCCCTTGCGGCGGGGCTTTGCGGGGACGTTTGAGGCATCGGTCATGGCGGATCTCCGTGTAACTGTTTCCGGAGATCACAGTCCGGCGCCGTGGCGCTTTCTTACGCGCCGCCTTCCTCCGCCGGCTCGAACCTGAGGAAGTGGACCCGGGCGGCGCCGTAGTCGCGCACATCCAGCGATGCGAAACCCGGGAGCGAAAGGCCGGGCTCGCCCACGCCCCGCTCGACGATGCAGAGTGCGCCGGGCTTCAGCCAGTCGCCCTCGGCCAGGCGCGCCAGGCACCGATCGGCGAGGCCGCCCCCATAGGGCGGGTCAAGGAAGGCCAGGTCGAAGGCCTCCCCCGCCGATCCCGGTCGGATTCCCAGGTCGGTGGCGTCGCGACGGTGGACCCGCGCAATGCCGAACAGCCCGAACGCATCCATGTTCTCCCGGATGGCGCCCCGCGCGGCTTCGTCCGTCTCCACGAACAGGCAGAAAGCCGCCCCACGCGAGAGCGCCTCCAGGCCGAGCGCGCCGGAGCCCGCAAACAGGTCGATCACCCGCGCATCCCGCAGACCCTCGGACCAGGGGGCGTGCTCGAGGATGTTGAAGACGGCCTGGCGTGCACGGTCGGAGGTCGGGCGAGTGCCCTGCCCGGTCGGCGCCGTGATCGCGCGCCCCCTGAATCTTCCGCCGACGATCCTCACGTGCGGTCCTCTTCCCTGCGCCGGTTCTCCACATTGGCCTCCCGCCATTTCAGCGGCGGCGCCTCGACCTGCAGCGTTTCGAGGCCTGCGCGCAGGCTGCTCATGAAGCCTTGCCGCTCGCCAGTCCAGCGCAGCGGCGCCCCTACGAGGACACAGCAGTTCATGGGCACCGGGACGATCGAGCCTTTCGGCAGCACCCGGCCCGCGCCCTGTATCCATACGGGGACGACCGGCGCGTCGGGAAACGCCTCCGCCAGCCGGGCGATTCCCCCCTTCAGGGCCCCCAGCTCCTCGGGCCGGCCCCGGGAGCCTTCGGGAAACACCACCACGATGTCCCCCCGGTCGAGGGCCGCCTTCGCCGGTGCGAGCACGTCGTCTCCGCGCGCCACGGTCCGCGAGATGGGCGTTATGCCCACGAGCCGGCGGGCGAACCAGCTGAGGGCGGGATTGGTCAGGAAGTAGTCCGCCGCCGCCACCGGCCTTACTCGCGGCAGGGCGCGGGGCGGGAACATGGTCAGCAGGAGCAGGGTGTCGACGTGCGAGTTGTGGTTCGCCGCGACGATGGCGGGCCCGGCAAGCGGCAGTCTTTCACGCCCGCGGACCTCGGCCCCCGTCAGGAAGAGGGCCAGCGGCCGGAGAACCAGGCGCAGGAACAGGCCGCGGAATGCGGACGGCTCAGTACCGGTCGAAGCCATAGTAGGCCAGCAGGTGGAAGTAGAGCGGCGCCGAGAAGGTCAGGCTGTCGATGCGGTCCAGCACGCCGCCGTGGCCCGGGATCATCGCCGACGTGTCCTTTACCCCGATGTCGCGCTTGACGGCGGACATGGTCACGTCGCCGGCGAACCCTGCCAGCGGCAGGAGAAGCGCGAGCAGCCAGCGTCCCACGTCGTCGAGCGGAGTGAAGACCGGCGCCAGCAGAAAGATCAGCAGGCCGGTCAGTATCCAGCCGCCGAGAAACCCTTCCCAAGTCTTGTTGGGGCTGACCTTCGGCAGGATCTTCCGCCGCCCGGCCAGCTTGCCGCAGACGTACTGCAGGACGTCATTGGCCTCCGTCGCCAGCAGCAGGAAGAACACCAGCCCGGCCGGGCCTGCGGCGCTGGCCTCGCCGACCGGCACATTCATCAGGAAAGGAATGAACCCCAAGGTGTAGACACAGGTGATGACGCCCCAGTTGAACATCGCCACGGCCGCCAGATAGCCGCGCGTCTGGCCCGCGAGCGCCATCAGGAACGGGGTCAGCAGGAAGAACCAGACGGGTATGGCGACGAGGTAGACATAGTACCGGTCGAGCCCGACCAGCCCGTAGCAGACCGGGATCGACAAATAGGCGAACAGGACGATCAGCCGGTCCTCCCGCCGCGTCGGCGCAAGTGACAGGAACTCCCGTAGCGCCAGGAAGGAGATGATGGCGAACAGCACCGTGACGGCGCCCTGGCCGGCCAGCAGGGCGGCCACGACGAGACCGATCATTACCCACCACGACCAGATGCGCTGGCGCAGGTTGGTCCAGTTCCGGCCAGGCTTGAACACCGGGAGCGCCAGCGCCGCCGCCGTGCCGAACGCGAGCACTCCGAGCACCGCCGCCAGCCCCCACGCCAGGGGCAGCGGGTTGTTCGCAAGGGCTTGGCTCAGGGCGTCGGGCATGGCCTAGCTTCAGTCCGGGGAATCTTCGGAGGCAGCATGGCGGAAAGCGTAGCCCTGCGACAGGCCGCGCGCTCGACCGCCGCCCACATGGGCTTCGCGTTCCTGGCCATGGGCGGATGGGCGGCCTTCGCCAACCGTGAGCACGGTCCCTTGGCCATGGCCTTCGCCTTTGTCGTCCAGGGCCTGATGTCCGCCCTGCTGACCTGGGCGCTGAAGCGCTGGCTCGAGCAGGGCTATCGCTCCCTCTTTGCGAGGCTGCCTCACCCGGTTCGCCGGCTGCTTCCCCCAACCGTCAGTACACTGATCATCGGATGCGCCCTCTGGCTGGCGCACCGGCTTGCCGGGACCCCGGAGATCCTGGCGACCATCGCCGTGCCCTGGAGCGTGTCGACCCTCTACGCGTTCGTCTACACGGCCACGCTTCGGCTTCCCGAGACCTCCGCATGACCGATCTCTCGAACCGGCGTCCCGTCCGATCCCGCGGAAGCGCCTGGGCGTCGGCCCTGGCCTCGGCCCTCGCGCGCAACCGCGTGTCGCCGGACCTGGTTTCGGCCATGAGCGTGGCCTTCGCCCTGGTAGGCTTCGCCGCCTTCGCCCTGTCGGGCCTCAGCGAGGGAGCCGCGCGGATTGTCTGGCTCGGACTGGCGCTGATCGCCATCCAGCTACGCCTGATCTGCAATGTGCTGGACGGCCTGGTGGCGGTCGAGCATGGCAAGGGCGGACCTGCGGGGCCGATCTGGAACGAGCTGCCGGACCGGATTTCCGATGCGCTCTTCTTGATCGGGGCAGGCTATGGGGTGGTCGCGGCAGCGCCACATCTAGGTCCGGCGCTGGGGTGGCTGTGCGCGGCCCTCGCGATCCTGACAGCATACGTTCGCGAACTCGGACGCGGCCTCGGCTTCCCGGCTGACTTCTCAGGTCCCCTGGCCAAGCCCCAGCGCATGGGCGCGCTGACGGGACTGACCGTACTGTCCATGCTCGAGGGCTGGTGGGGCTGGCACGGGGAGACCTTGGTCTGGGGCCTCGCCGGCATCGCCGCACTCACCGCCCTGACCGCCGCCAATCGAACCCGAGGGTTGGCGAGAGCCCTGCGCGAAAGGGGCTAATCAACGCGAGACTTGAGCGGTCTCCGGGCATCGACCAGATCGCGCAGGCTCCGCGGGAGTACTATTCGGAGCGCGGCTTGCGAGGTCCACGGGAGCCGCCTGGACGGGGGCCGCCGGGTCCAGACCGGGGTCCTCCAGGCTTGCCGCCCGGTTTCCCCCTGGATGGAGCTTTGCCCCCCGACGGTCGGCCTTCACCATCTCGCGGCTTGAAGGGCCGCTTGCCGGCCGGCCGTTCGGCGCGATCGCCCTCGGGACGAGGTTTGGCCCAGCCCGGCCGAGCCGTCCGGGGTTTGTCCCCGGGACCCCGGCGCGGGCGCTCGTCACCGCGGGTTTCAGCGGCGCCCTCCCATGGCTTGAAACTGCGCCCGTCGCCCTCAGGACGTTCGCCGCGCGGCTTGAACGGACGCTTTTCGCCGTAGCTGCGCGCCGGGCGCTCTGCGCCGTCTTCGCGCGGCTTGCCGTAGCTCCGCTTGGCGTCCCCCGTGCGCGATCCGCGGGGGCGTCCGGGTGTCTCGGCGTCGCGGGAGCGATAGGGCCGGTCGTCGTCACGGCGAGGCCGGGCCGAGGCGCGCTCGGCGTTGCGGGCCGCGCGCTCGGCGTCACGCTGCTCGCGCATGGCGATGTTTTCCTTCACCCGGCTTGGCTTCGCCTTGGGATTGGCCATGGCGCTGCCTGGAATGGGTCGCCTGGCCGGGGCCGGAGGCGGCGTCATCACCCGGTCGCCCTTGGGCATGTTTTCCGGAAGGACGACATCGGCCAGCTGCTCGCGGATTACGCGCGGCCCGATTTCCTCGACCTCGCCGACCCCCAGCGTACCGAGCTGGAATGGACCGTAGGCAAGCCGGATCAGCCGATTGACCTTCAGGCCCAGCGACTCGAGGACCTTGCGGACCTCGCGGTACTTACCCTCGCCCAGGGTGAGGGTGATCCAGACGTTGGCGCCGCCGCCTTCCTTCTCCTTCGCTTTGTCCAGCCGGGCCTCGATGGGACCGTAGCGGACACCCTCATACTCGACCCCGTCCTTCAGCCGGTCGAGTTGCTCCTGGGTGATGCGGCCGTGGGCGCGCGCCCGGTAGACCCGTTTCCAGCCCGTGGTCGGCAGTTCGAGGGCGCGGCTGAGTTCGCCGTCGTTGGTCAGCAGCAGAAGGCCTTCGGAATTGATGTCGAGACGGCCGACGGAGATTACCCGCGGCAGGCCCTTGGGCAGGTTGTCGAACACCGTAGGGCGCCCTTCGGGATCCCTGTGGGTCGTCATAAGCCCGACCGGCTTGTGGTAGCGCCACACGCGCGTCGCTTCCGGCGCAGACACCACCTCACCGTCCACCGTCAGGATGTCGTCCTTGTGGATGAAGGTGGCGGGCGTATCGATGATGCGGCCGTTCACCGCCACCTTGCCCAGACCGATCAGACGCTCGACGTCGCGGCGCGAGGCCACGCCGGCGCGGGCCAGCGCCTTCGCCACACGCTCTCCCCTGCCCTTGGGCTTTGCGCCGGGCTTCTCCGCCTTCACCCCTTTGGGTGAATTGCGCGGCTTGCGATCGTTTCCGGCTTGACCGGAGCGCGGCTTTTCGCCGGTGTCGGAAGGATGATGGACCATGACCGGGCTCTGATGCTCATAGCACTGGAAAAGGCGCAAGACGCCGCGAACAGCGGCGAGGCCCCGATCGGCGCCGTCGTCGCCGATCCGGCGACCGGCGAGGTGATCGCCGCCGCTGGTAACGCGCCGATCCGGCTGCATGATCCGACCGCCCACGCCGAAATCCTGGCCATCCGCGAGGCCGCCCGCGCGCGCGGCAACTACCGGCTCACGGGCCTCACCCTCTACGTCACGCTGGAGCCGTGCGCCATGTGCGCCGGCGCCATCAGCCACGCCCGCGTCGGCCGCGTGGTCTATGGCGCCGAGGACCCCAAGGGGGGCGGCGTCAAACACGGCTCGCGCGTCTTCCACCAGCCCACCTGCCATTGGCGCCCGCAGGTGGAATCCGGACTCATGGCGGACCAGAGCTCAATGCTTCTCAAGGAGTTCTTCCGCGCCCGACGCAACAAGGGAGGCGACCATGCCCCGTAAAGGCGACTGGTACTGGCACGAACTGACCACCCCCGATCCCGAGACCGCCAAGACCTTCTACGGCGCTGTGCTTGGCTGGGAGTCGAAGCCCATGGAAGGCATGCCGGGCTATACGCTCTGGCTCCAGGGCGACGAGGTCCACGGCGGCATCATGAGGATGGAGGGGCCCGAGTGGGAAGGAATCCCCCCCCACTGGATGGTCTATATGGTTGTCGACGATCCCGAGGTCGCCAGGCAGGCCGTGTTGGATAACGGCGGGCAGGTTCCCTACGGACCATTCGAGGCGGAAGGCGTCGGTACGATCCTCGTCTGCAAGGACCCGGCGGGGGCCGTGTTCAGCCTGATGAAGCCGGCCCAGGCGTAGCAAAGCGCGCCACGCGGTCCTGGAGCCCCGCCCGGACGCGGGGCCACTCCTCCTGCACGATGGAAAACATGACCGTGTCGCGCAGGTGGCCGGTCCAGGTTCGCATATGATTGCGCATGACGCCTTCTCGCAAGGCGCCAAGCCTGGTCACGGCGGCCTGACTGCGCTCGTTGCGGGCGTCGACCATGAGCTCGACGCGCACCGCGCCGGCTTCGAAGGCCCAGCCGATCATCAACAGCTTGCACTCGGGGTTGACCGGACCCCCGCGAGCGTCGGGCCTGTAGAACGTCCAGCCGATCTCGACGATGCCCGGGTCAGGGCGGACGCGCAGATAACTGCTTGTGCCGACGATCTGGCCGTCGTCGGTCCGCCTGACTGCATGAGCGATGCGGCTCGGATCTCCCGTCGCGGCGTCCCACCAGCCTTCGAACGCTTTCCCGCGTCCGTCGCCAGACATGATCAGCCATGTGTCAGGGTCGCAGTCGAGCGCTCGCCCAAGCGCCTCGCGATGGCTCTCTTCGAGCGGTTCCAGGCGCACGAAGCGGCCTTCGAGCAAACGGGGTTCTAGATTCACGGCGAGTCGTTTCGCTCCAGGGGCGGCGACACCCGGATGCCTGTGATCTGGTTGCGCTGCCGGCGCAGCACCTGAAACCGGTGGCCATGGAAGACGAAGGTCTGTCCCGGCTCCGGAATGGTCTGGGCCTCGTGGATGACCAGCCCGGCGACGGTGACGGCGTCGTCCTCGGGCAAGCTCCAGTCCATGGCGCGGTTCAGGTCCCGGATCGGGACCTGGCCATCGAGGTGCACCGAACCGTCGGCCTGCCGCCGCACGCCCTGCACGGTGGCGTCGTGCTCGTCGTCGATCTCTCCGACGATCTCCTCGAGGATGTCCTCCAGCGTCACCAGCCCCATCAGGGCGCCGTACTCGTCGACCACCAGCGCGAAGTGATGGCGACGCTTCAGGAAGGCCTGCAGCTGGTCCTTCAGGTTCGTGGTCTCGGGCACGAACCAAGGCTCGAGCATGATGTCGGCGATGTCCAGCTTGTCGGGCTCTCCGCCCGCTGCGACCAGAGCCCGCATCAGGTCGCGGGCATGCAGGACGCCCACGATGTTCTCGGGATTGTCGCGGTATAGGGGGATGCGCGTGTGACCGACCTCCAGCGCCTCGGCCACCAGCTCGGACGGCGGCATGTCCGCGTCCAGCATGGCGATGTTCTTGCGGTGGACCATGACCTGTTCGACCGTCAGGTCGGAGAGGTCGAGAACGCCCCCCAGCATCTGCCGGTCGCTGCCCTCCACCAGGCCTTCGGAATGATGATACTCGACCGCGTCACGGATCTGGTCGTGCGCGGCGAGCACATCCACGGCCATCCCCAGCTTGACGCCGAACGGGCGCAGGGTGAGCCGCACCACCCACTGGGCCGCGTTGGCGAGCGGGCCGAACACCTTCACGACGACCAGCGCGGGAAGCGACAGCAGACGGGCCGCTGAATCGGCGCGTGTGATCGCGACCGTCTTGGGCATGATCTCCGAAAAGATGACGATGAGGACGGTCATCACCCCGGTTGCGATCGCAACACCCAGGGCGCCGGGGAACGCCTGGCTGAGCACCGCCGTGGTGAGAGCCGAGGCCAGGATGTTCACGACGTTGTTGCCGAGCAGGATGGCGCCGATTAGGGTTTCCTGGTCGTCGAGAAGCCGGTTCACCCGCCGCGCCGCCGGGTCGCCGTCACGCTCCAGTTGATGCATGCGGGCGCGGCTGGCCGCGGTCATCGAGGTCTCGGACCCGGACATCAGCGCCGAAAGGAACAGCAGGACGATCAGGGCCAGGCCCAGAAGCAGCCATGTTCCCGCGATCACGGGACCGCTCCTTCGGAAATCAGGAAGTTGTGCACGGCTGCCGGATCCACGCCCCTGGCCACAAAGGCCTGTCCTATACCGTTGGCCAGGATGAGGACCAAAGACCCACCCTCGGATTTCTTGTCCTGACGCATGTGGGACAGGAGGGCGGCAGCCGACAGCGGGGCGGCGCCCGCGCGGTCCAGACGCACCGGGAGGCCGGCACGCCCGAGCACCTCCTGTGCGCGGGCCGCGTCACCTTCCGTACAGAGGCCTTCGCGCGCCGAGAAACGAAACGCCAGTGCGCACCCCAGGGCGACCGCTTCGCCGTGCAGCATCGAGAAACTTGTCTCTGCCTCGATTGCATGTCCGAAAGTGTGGCCCAGGTTGAGGAGGGCGCGGCTTCCATGGTCACGCGCATCTTCGCTCACGATCCGGGCCTTCATGCCGATGCAGTGAGCAACTGCCGCTCCAAGCTGTTCACGGTCGCGCGCAAGGACGAGGTCGCCTCCCCCCTCCAGACGCTCGAAGAATGCGGCATCGCCCAGCAGTCCGTACTTCACCACCTCGGCGTAGCCGGCCCGCATCTCGCGCTCGGGCAGGGTGTCGAGCACGCCGAGGTCGCATAGGACGAGGCGTGGCTGGTGGAACGCGCCGATGAGGTTCTTGCCGCGCGGCGTGTCGATGGCCGTCTTGCCGCCGACGGAAGAGTCGACCTGGGCCAGCAGGGTCGTCGGAATCTGGATGAAGTCGACGCCGCGCTTGTAGATCGCCGCGGCGAAACCCGCGAGATCGCCGACCACTCCGCCGCCAAACGCAACCACCTGATCGCCGCGGTCCAGGTCGAGCGCGAGCAGCCGGTCGCAGAGTTCCTCCAGCTGTCCAAAGCTCTTGGAGCCCTCGCCCGGCGGGATCGTCAGGATGGTCGAAGTCACCTCGGCCCGTTCCAGGGCCGCGATCAGCGCAGGTCCGTGCAGCGCGCCGACGGTCTCGTCCGTGACCACCACACATCGCCTGCGGGCCAGGAGCGGCGCGATCAGCTCGCCCGCACGGGCAAGCAGGCCCTCGCCCACCCTGACCTGATAGGGGCGAAACCCCTCGCCGGAAACGTCGATCACGCTCATGCGAGGTGGGCCCTGAGCGCGTCAACGATGCGCGCTACCGCAGCATCGTGGGCGGAGTCGGGCGTCTCCACCACGATGTCCGCCTCGGCGTAGACTGGATAGCGCCTGTCGGCCTGCTCGCTCAGCACCTCGGCCGGGTTCTTTCCTCGCAACAGCGGCCGGGTGTCCCTGCGCGCCACCCTTCGTGCGAGCACATCGATATCCGCCTTCAACCAGATGGTGACGGCGCGCTCGCGCAGCAGCCGGCGCGTCTGCTCATCCATGTAGGCTCCGCCTCCGGTCGCCAGCACCAGCGGACCGTCCGCCAGGAGGCGGGCGATGACGCGGCGCTCGCCGGAGCGGAACTCCGGCTCCCCGAGCTCCGAAAAAATGTCCGCGACGCTGCGCCCGGCGGCGCGCTCGATCTCCGCATCCGCATCGCAGAACCGGTACCCCAGGGCAGTGGCGAGTCGCCGCCCGACGGTCGTCTTTCCGGAGCCCATCAGGCCCACGAGTGCGACGGCGCGGCCGCCGAGCAGCTCGGCGAGCGATGTGTTATGGGAAAGGGGTGCGTCCGGTGAGTGGTTCATGAAACAAGCGGCCTTTATGGCGCCCGCCGCGGCAGCGGCCAAGGTTGGCCGTCGGTGAGCCTGTCTGACCGGGCCGAGGCCTTTCTCGAGATGATGGCGGTCGAGCGGGACGCCTCGCCGAACACGCTGGCGGCCTATGGTCGGGACCTCGCGGACGCGGAAGCCTTTCTCGCCGGCCGGGGTGGTCTGGACGCCGCCGCTCCCGAGGACATCGAGGCATGGTTCGGCGACCTTACCAGGCGCGGACTGTCGGCGGCGACCGCGGCGCGGCGGCGATCGGCGGTGCGCCAGTATTATCGCTTCTGCCTTGCGGAGGGCTGGCGCACGGACGATCCGTCCAGGCGGGTCGAGGCGCCGAAGCAGGGAAGATCGCTCCCCAAGGTGCTCAGCCGCGATGAGGTCGGACGGCTGATCGCCGCCGCCGCCGCCCGGAACGGCGCTCAGGGACTGCGTCTGGCCTGCATGGTTGAGCTGCTCTACGCCTCGGGATTGCGGGTCTCGGAACTGCTGGCGCTGAAGCTGGAGTCGCTGGCCCGGGACCCCGCCTACCTGATCGTGCGTGGCAAGGGCGGCAAGGAACGCCTCGCTCCCCTTAACGACGCCGCCCGAGCTGCGGTCAGAACCTACCTCGAAACCGGACGCTCCACCTTCCTGCCCGAGGGCGACAAGACCAATCCCTGGCTCTTCCCTTCCCGTGGCGCCGGCGGGCGCCTGACCCGCCGCCGGCTGGGCCAGCTGCTCGACCAGGCGGCGCTGGACGCGGGCATCGACCCCGCCCGTGTCAGCCCGCACGTACTGCGACATGCCTTCGCCACCCACCTGCTGGAGGGCGGCGCAGACCTCCGCGTGGTGCAGACCCTGCTCGGCCACGCCGACATCTCCACCACCCAGATCTACACCCACGTCATGGGCGACCGCCTGCGCGAGGTGGTGGGGTCGCACCCGCTGGCTCGCGAAGACGACTGAATCAGGGTCGTCTGGCGCTCCCTACAAGCTGATCGAGCGCCTGGAGATAGGCCGCGAACGCCTTTCTGCCTTCCCTGGTGATGCGAATACGCGTGAGCGGCTTGAGATTGAGGAAACTCTTCTCGATTTCGACGTAGCCGGCGTCCTGCAGCTTGCGCAGGTGGACCGACAGGTTGCCCTGGGTGGCCTCCAGCGCGGTCTTCAGCTCGGTGAAGTCGGCCACCTCGGCGTCGGCCAGATAGACCATGATCCCCAGCCGCAGGCGGCCGTGGATGACCTCGTCCAGCTTGCCGACGTCGGCCGCGCCCATGGATTCAGCCGTTCTGGCGCGCCAGGCGCATCATCACGGCCCCGGGAAGCGCCATGAGCAGGAGCAGCGACAGGGCGGCGATCAGGATGTACCGCTCGAGCGCATCGATCGACAGGCCCAGCGCGAGCGAGGCCGCGAGCCAGCCCAGGGCGACGGCTCCGAGCCAACCCCTGCGCCTGACCTGCCAGACCGCGAACCAGGCGGCGCCCTGCAGGGCGAAGATGACCGCGGGATAGAACAGCCAGATCTGGAAATCCTGCTGGCGCGCGGCGTTGACGGCGAACACCGCGACCATGACCAGGTTGGCGAGCCCGATGCCCGCGAACATCCCCTGGACCGCTCGCGACTGGGAGCCGGTTTCGGTCCGCTTCCGGTCGCGCCACAGCACGACACACAGGATCACCAGGAAGGCGGCGGTAGGGCCTGCGGAAAACAGGAGGTTCACCAGATCGGGCGCATCGATCCAGCCACGCATCTGTCCCCAGTGGAACAGGCATTGAAGCCCGTAAAGCAGGCCGGCGGCCAGGAACACGGAGCCGCCGGACGTACCGGCGCGCCCGCCATGCTCGACGAGGCTGCGCATGAAGGCCAGGTCGTCCTGGGCCGTCTTGATGGGATCGGTCATCGACGCCTCCAATTGCTCAGGCCGCAAGTGCGCGCCGATTCGCGCCCGTTCCACAGCCCCGAAGGGCGAGGCGTGAGACGTAGCGCACGATTTCGGCCGCGCCCATCAGACCCGCGATCGCATGGACGATCATGGCCTCCCCTTCGGGCGCCAGGAGGAGGAACGGCAAGGCCCACATACCCATCATGAGAACGCCGTAGCCATTGCGCGCGCTCTGGGCGTTGATGCGATGCTCACGCTCGCGGTCGACCCTCGCCTCCGGCAGTTCCAGAAGGAGGGCGACGGTCACGGCGACCAGTACGTGGAAGGCCGTCATGCCCGCGATGATGACCAGGTAGAGCCCCACCAACTCCGCGATCGCGGACGGCCCGCCGAGAGGCGCCGTCATGGCGGCGAAGGCGTAGCCGCCATACGCAAGGACGAGAACGACGAGGGTTACGGCGTCGGTGCGGTTGGGTGACATGGCGAGTTCCTTCAGACGGGTTCGGCGGCCGGGGGAAGACGGGCTCCGACCTCCCGCCTGGCGGGCCGACGAGCGTTCAGCAGACCGCCGACGACCGTGTGGCGGACGACGAGCTGATAGCTGGCGAGCGCGACGGCCAGGGTTCCGGCCACGATGAGCGTGAACTTCAGCGGAGCGGGCCAGGCCATGGGGGCCACCCAGACCTGCAGGGCCATCACGAGCGGGAGGTGGACGATGTAGATCCAGTAGGAAGCATCGGCGAGGTAGCGCCGGACGGGGCTCCGGCCGGCGAACAGGGCCATGCCCAGCCCGATCACCCCGAACGTCCAGGACCATAGGGCCATGGCGTAGCAGGCGGCGTAGATCCAGGCGTCGACGCCCTGCCCGCCAGGTTCGACGACCGGCTCGGGACCCACGAGGTAGAGGCAAACCCCGGTCAGGATGACCGCCAGACCGATATTGAGCGGCCAGCGCCGCCGGAGCACCTGCAGCAGTTCCAGCTGCCTGTGCAGCAGCCAGCCGAGCGTGAACGCGGCGCCGTATGCCGTAACGGCCTGCAGGTTCGGGACGAGGCCCGTGTCCGGAGTCTTTACCCCGAACCACATTAGCCACTCCGGATCCCCGGCGAGCGCCAGCGCGAGCGGCGCAGCCAGAAGGACGGGGCCCCAGAAGCCGACCAGCCCCCGCACGGCCCGATCCGCGCCGGCGCGCAGGCGTCCCTGCCGGTCGATCGCCGCCACGGCGCCGCGCATCGCCAGCGCCGTCGCGTAGAAGACGAGCAGCACATACAGGAACCACAGGTGGGTCAGCGGGAAGGTCCCCACGGTCATCGGCGGCGGCGGTGGCGAATCCTGCGGAATCGCGCCGCCGTTCGACTGAATCGCGGCCCAGATCACGCAGGCCACGATGGCCGGAAACACGATCGGCCAGAAGATGATCAACGGCAGCGCGATGCGCTTCAACCGATCCGTTACGAACCCGGCCGCGCCGCGCCTGTGGAACAGCATGCGTCCGAACAGGCCCGCCAGCAGGAAGAACACCGCCATGCGAAAGATGTGCAGCACGTAGAAGACAAGGCCGAGTCCGGCGCTCTCGGTGGCGTCCTTCACGATCCACAACTGCTGACCCGGCAGGAAGGACATGGTCGCGTGAAGCGCCACGCCGCCAAGCAGCGCGAAAGCCCGCACCGCATCCAGCCCGTGCAGGCGCTCGCGGCCCGCCGTTTCTCCATGTCCGCCCATCGCAACCTCCCATCAGCCCTGAAAGGCTCTAGATGAACTTGTTTGCAATGTAAACATGTTTGATAGGATGACTTGCGAAGCCTGAGGTGGTGTCCCACGCCGATCCATGCAGTCGAGGCGCCCCCTCGCTCGCTGGGGACGGGAGCGCGGTCGGGCTGGGGCGGGGGAAAACCGTCGCGATGGGCCAGGCGGTTGGGGTTGCGGGCGCGACCAGCCGGGGGTTGTCCGCGGTGCTGTCCGGGGCCACGCTAGGCGCTCAGTCGCAGGGACGCGCCTGTTGATCTACTCAGGGGACCGAATGGTTGCGGAAAGGGGGCTCAGGGCGCAACCAGGCCGCCGCTTCCTCGTCATTGGCGACGTGGTCGCGGATTCCGAGCGGAACCTCGTCCTGCGTGAGGGCGAAATCATCAAGCTCGAGCCGAAGGTCATGGCGCTGCTGCTGTATCTCGCCGCCA
The DNA here is from genome assembly GCA_023432855.1 of Pseudomonadota bacterium. Lineage (GTDB taxonomy): Bacteria > Pseudomonadota > Alphaproteobacteria > Caulobacterales > Caulobacteraceae > JAEZEZ01. Next base: position 52,154 of record JAEZEZ010000072.1, read on the forward strand.
ATCATGGGCGAGTGGTCGGCAGGGGCGAGTTGATCGCCGGCGTATGGGGCGGGCTGCATGTCGTCGACGAGGCGATCCAGCGCGCAGTGTCGATATTGCGGGCGGCCCTTGGGGACGATGCAAGACATCCGCGCCTGATCGAGACGGTGCCGACCCGGGGTTACCGCCTGCTTGTCGGTCCACGGCCGCTTGAGAAGCCGATGGCGCCCACCGCGGGCAGTTTCGCCAAATCGAGGTTTATCGGTTTGTTGCTGGCCGCACTTCTGGCGGGCCTGGTCGTCGGGGCCGCCTTCGTGCGCATGTCCGATCAGCCGGTGAACGAGGCGATAGCGCCCCCCGCCCCGGCCCCGTCCAGGGACGCCGGAGCGCGCAAGGCGCAGCCTGCGCCCCGGGCGCCCTAAGGGCGCGGTTGCCGCAACGGCGGCTTGGCCCTAGTTTCCGCCGCTTCGAAAAACCCCTAGTGAACTGCGGATGACGCCGCCCGCCCGCCATTACCTCGAATTCGAACGCCCGATCGCCGACCTCGAAGCCAAGATCGAGGAACTGTCGCGGCTGTCCGAAACCGCCGGGCCGGGAGCCTTCGAGGCGGAGATCGCAGCCCTTCGAGGGCGCGTCGAGCAAATGCGGCGCGACTCCTACGCTCACCTCGATCCCTGGCAGAAGACGCAGGTGGCGCGCCACCCGGAGCGCCCGCACTTCATGGATTACGTCGGGGCCCTGATCGAGGAGTTCGTGGAGCTGCGTGGGGACCGCAAGTTCGGCGACGATCAGGCCATTGTCGGCGGCCTCGGCCGTTTCCGGGGACGCGCGGTCGTGGTCATGGGCCACGAGAAGGGCTGGGACACCACGACCCGCCTCAAGCACAACTTCGGGATGGCCCGGCCTGAGGGCTACCGCAAGGCGGTCCGTCTGATGGACATGGCCGAGCAGTTCGGACTGCCGGTGCTGACCTTCGTCGACACGGCGGGAGCCTATCCCGGGATCGGAGCCGAGGAGCGCGGCCAGGCCGAAGCGATCGCGCGGTCAACCGAGCGTGGCCTGACGCTGGGGACGCCCATGATTTCTACGGTGACCGGCGAAGGCGGGTCCGGCGGCGCCATCGCGCTGGCCGCGGCCAACAAGGTCCTCATCCTCGAGCACTCGATCTATTCGGTCATCTCGCCTGAAGGCGCGGCGTCGATCCTGTGGCGCGACGGCAGCCGCGCCAGGGACGCTGCCGACCAGATGAAAATCACTGCGCCGGATCTGCTGAAGCTCGGCATCATCGACCGCATCGTCCCGGAACCCCCGGGCGGCGCGCATTCGGACCGCGAAGCGGCCATGGCGGCGGTAGGCGACGCCGTCGAGGAGGAACTGAACGCGCTTGCGGACCTGACCGCGGACCAGCTGCGCGCCCAGCGCGCCGAGCGCTTCTATGCCATCGGCAAGACCGGTATCGTCTGACCCTCCGCGGGAGGTGCTCATGCGCGCAATCATCGGACTGGCCATCGCCGTCGCCGCCGGACAGGCGGCGCTCGCCCACGAGGCACGGGTCTCGGAGCGCTACAGCGAGGCCTACAACGCCTGTTCGGACGCGGCCCAGAGCACGGCGGACTTCATCCAGTGCGCAGGGGCGGAGTTCGAGCGCCAGGACGCGGCGCTGAACCTCGCCTACCGCAAGGCGATGGAGGGCCTGACCCCGGGACAGCAGGAGAAGCTGAGAGCTGCGCAGCGCGCCTGGATCGCGTTTCGCGACACTCATTGCAGATCGCTGGAGGATCCCGACTGGGGGTCCATGTCCCGTATCTTCGCCAACCACTGCATGGTCGATGAGACCATCGAACGGCTTGTGGAGCTGGAGCAGTATCCGCCGGTCTAGGCGGCCGAGGCGATCGCCTCGATCAGTTCGTCGACGGTTTCGGGGGTCGTCTGCCATGAGCAGACGAAGCGGACGCTTCCGTCGTCGAATCGGTAGCAGGCCCATCCAGCCTGGTTCACCCGTTCCAGCGCCTTGGCCCCCATGCGGACGAAGACGATGTTGGCGTCCACCGGGTGAGCCAGGGCGAAGGGCGTGCGGGCGGCGATCCCTTCCGCCAGCCTCTGCGCCATCAGGTTGGCGTGGGCGGCGTGGCCCTCCCACGCGCCACTCTCCAGAAGGCCCAGGAAGGGCGCGGCGAGGAACCTCGCCTTCGAGGCCGTCTGCCCGGCCTGCTTCAGGCGGTTGTCCAACCGGCGGGCGAGGGCGTGGTCGAAGAGGACGAGCGCCTCGACGCAAAGCGCGCCCGCCTTGGCGCCCCCCATCACACAGATGTCGACACCCATGCGGGGGACCTCCGGAAGGTCGAAGCCGGCCGCGACGGCGTTCGCGAGTCGCGCCCCGTCCAGGTGAACCCGCATGCCCCGCGCCTTGCACGGTTCGATCAGCCGGCGAAGTGCGTCGGCCTCGTAGACGGCGCCGTACTCCGTGGCCTGGGTCAGGGAGAGCGCGGCGGGCGGTTGGCGGTGGCCCACCTCTGGCTCGTCCAGCACCACTTTCAGAGCCTTCTCGTCGATCATGCCCGAGAAGCCGGGCAGGCCGACCAGGCCCAACCCTTGGCCGAAGAAGCCCGGCGCTCCGGTTTCGTCGGTGCAGACGTGGGCCGCCTGGTGGGCCAGCACCGCCTCGAAAGGATGCGCGAGCATCGACAGGGCGATGGCGTTCGCCGCCGTCCCGGAAAAAACGAAACGCACCTCCGCGTCGGCGTCGAATCGCTCGCGCACAAGGTCGGCCGCCCGCCCGGTGACCTCATCGGCGCCATAGGCGCGCGCGAATCCTCCGTTGGCCCGGGCGAGCCCTTCCAGGGCCTCGGGCGCCATTGCCGCCGTGTTGTCCGAAGCGAAGTCGTAACGCATGGCCGGGGCTTAGCCTCCCCCGCGCTTCGCGGCTAGGCGCGGCCGCCGCCAGCCTCGATCTTTTCCAACAGCGCCTGCACTGTCTCCAGCGTGTCGGCTTCCCGCGCGGGCTTGTCCCAGCGGATCCGGCCGATCCGGGGAAAGCGCATGGCTACTCCGGAACGATGGCGCGTCGACCGCTGCAGCCCTTCGAAGGCCACCTCGAAGACGAGGCCGAAGTCCCGATCGGCGCGGACCTGGCGGACCGGCCCGAAGCGGTCGGTCGTATGGTCGCGAACGAACTTGTCGATCTGTTTCAGCTCCTCGTCCGTGAAGCCGAAGTAGGCCTTGCCGACCGGCGTCAGCGCCCCCTCGTCGGTCCACACGCCGAAGGTGTAGTCCGAATAGAAGCTCGACCGCTTCCCGGAGCCGCGCTGGGCATACATCAGCACCGCGTCGAGCGTGTAGGGATCGCGTTTCCACTTGAACCACGGTCCCTTGGGCCGGCCGGCGGTGTATTCGGAATCCCATCGCTTGAGCATCAGGCCTTCTGCCGCCGCGCCGACCGGCGGGTCCGCCCGCAGCACGCCGAGTTCCTCCCAACTCTCAAACGCCACCACCGGGGAGACATCCAGCCGCGGCGACGGATGGGCTTCGACAAAGGCCTCCAGTCGCCAGCGCCGTTCACGGAACTCCAGGCCGCGCGTGTCGTCGCGCCCGTCGTGGAGCAGATCGTACGCACGGATGGCGGCTGGAAAGGTCCTGATCAGCCGCGCGTCCACGGTCTTCCGGTTCAGGCGCTGCTGCAGGTCGCCGAACGGAGCCACCTCGCCGTCGCGCATTACCAGCAGTTCGCCGTCGATCGCGCCTTCGAAGTCCAGCGCATCCATAAGGTCTGGAAAGGCGCGGCTGATCTCGTCGCCTGTCCGGCTGTAGAGCCGCCGCTCACCGCCCTCCAGAACCGCCTGCACCCGGATGCCGTCCCATTTCCATTCCGCGGCGTAGTCGGCCGGATCGAGCCGGGAGAAATCCACCGCTTCGTCGATCGCCACGGCCAGCATGACCGGACGGAAGCGTCCAGGGGCCTCGGCGTTCGGACGCTCGGACCTGCCCTCAAGCCAGGCGAACAGGTCGCCGTAGGGGGCTTCGATGGCATGCCAGACCTCCTCGATTTCGGAGACGTCCACCGGATCGAGCGCATCGCCCTCTTCCGCCGAACGCTCCGGGTCGGGGGGAAGAGGCCTGTGCGCCGGCCGGATCATCGCCGCCGCCGTTTTCGCCAGCCGGGCCGAGAGGCCGACACGCAGGGCGCCGGTCACCAGCTTCAGCAGCGCCCAGCGGCCCTGCGCGTCCAGGGCGTCGAGCCAGCCCTCGATCAGGCCCTGCACCTCGCCCCGCCCCGCTTCGTGGAGCGCCTCCACCACCTCGGAGAGTTCTGGCTCGCGATTGGGCCGCCGGCTGGGGTCCGTTCGCCAGATCAGGGCGACCGTCTCGGCCGTGTCGCCGACAAAATCCCGAGACCATCCGAACAGGACGGGGTCCACTCGGGCCTCCACCGCCTTGCGGATCATCGCCGGCTTGGCCGCCGTGAAGACCAGGTCGCCTGTCAGGGCGGCGAGCGCCCAGCCCCGATCCGGATCCGGCGTCGCGCGCAGGTAGTCGCGCAGAAGCACCAGCTTGGCGTTTCGCGACGGCGTCAGCGAAAGGCGATCCAGCAGCTCTGCGAAGGCGCGCATCCGGCTTCCTGCCCTTGGTCAGGAAAGATTAAGGGAACTGAAGCGAGGCTGTTCCCATGTCGAGCCAATTCCTCGTCCTCGGCGCCGCCGCCTGGTTCCTGGCCGTCAACGCCCTGACCATCCGCGCCTACCGCTTCGACAAGCTGTGCGCCGAGCACGGTGTTGAGCGCACACCGGAGGCCGACTTGTTGGGATGGGTATGGCTTGGCGGCGGGCCCGGCGCCTGGTGGGCGATGCACCGGTTCCGGCACAAGACCCGTAAGCAGAGCTTCCGTCGTCGCTTTAACGCCGTCGTCGCCACCCAGGCCGGGCTGGCGGCGCTGGCGGCCGTGCTGGTCTGGACGGGCTTGGGCAAAGCCCTGCTGCTCTGGGCCGTGTCCCTGGCTGCGACCTGATCAGGCGGCGTCGCGAAGGGCCTCCCGCCCCAGGGGCAGGCGGTTGAGGAGCTGGGCGAACAGCTTGAAGTCGATCGGCTTGTTCAGATAGGCGTCGGCGCCGGCGGCGAGCCCTGCCTCGTGATCCTCGCTGCGAGCCGAGGCCGACAGCACCACCACGGGCGTCTCGCGGTTGGGCCCATCCATCTCGCGCAGCTTCCTCGTCGCCGTCAGGCCGTCCATGACCGGCATGTTCACATCCATCAGGATCAGGTCGAAGGCCTGGGCCTGAGCCATCTCGACCCCGATCTGGCCATTCTCGGCGGCCACCGCGATGTGGCCGGCGGAGGCCAGCCAGGCTTCCACGATCATGCGGTTGACGGGATGGTCCTCGACCACCAGCACACGCACAGGCACGCCCTCTTCGGTATCGGCGGTGACGGCGGCTTCGACCTGGGCCGTGTGCCAGGCGCGAACGTCGACCTCCAGGGCGAAGGTGAAGACAGAGCCCTTGCCCGGCTCGGACTCCACCGAAAGTCCGCCGCCCATCATCTGGGCGAGCTTCTGGGACAGCGTCAGGCCGATGCCCGCCCCGCCGAACCGGCGGGTCGAGGAGCCGTCCACCTGGGTGAACGGGCTGAACAGCTTTTCCATGTGCTCGGTGGCGATGCCCGGTCCCGTGTCGGCGACGCGGAACAGCAGCCGAGCACGGCGCTCGGACAGGCGCTCGCCGGTGACCGTCAGGCGCACCTCGCCACGCTCGGTGAACTTCACCGCGTTGGACATCAGGTTGTGCACGATCTGGGCCGTCCGCGCCGGATCGCCTACCACCGAGGCCGGCGCGCTGGGGTCCACCTCGACGACAAAGTTCACATCCTTCTCGCGCGCCCGGCCGGCCCAGGTCCGGTCGAAGCGGGCCGTGAACTCGGCCACGTCGATATCGGCGCACTCGAGCTCGAGCCGGTCAGCTTCGATACGCGTGAGGTCGAGGATGTCGTTGAGGAGGGCCATCAGGTTGTCGCCCGAGTTGCGGACGATCGAGACGTATTCCTTCTGTGTGGCGTCGAGCCGGGTCGAGGTGAGCAGCTGGGCGGCGCCCAGCACCCCGTTCATCGGGGTCCGAAGCTCGTGGGAGATGACGGCGAGGAAGGCCGACTTGGCGCGGTTGGCGGCGTCGGCCTTGTCGCGCGCGGTCTCGAGTTCCTCGATGAGGTGGGCCTGATGGTCCTGGAAGGCCTCGATCCGCACGTTGGCCGAAAGGGTCATCACGGTGAGCACGAACAGGCCGGACCACATGAACGGCAGCACGGCCAGCAGCGACCAGAACTCCGCCGTTCCCCACAGGCTCGCGGCCATTACGGCCGCCGCGGCGGTGTAGGGCGAGGAAATGACGATCGCCTGCTTGGGCGAGGCGCGAAGTTGGCTGAACACGAGGGTATAGCCCGCGGCCAGCAGAGCCAGCGCCAAAGGCTTGCCGAACGAGGCGTCAGAGAACCACGCGAGAAGAGGCGCGGCGGCCCAGGCGCAGGTCGTGGCGGTGGCCACAGCCGGGAACAGCAGGCCGTAGTCCTTGCCCACGCTGTTGGCGATGCGCTTCTCGAAGGCCGAGCGGACGGCGCCGGCGGCCAGGGTGGCGGCGAACCAGACCACCGCCGTGACATGACCGATGGTGGCGAACAGGGCGATGGCCCAACTGGTGATCAGCCAGTAGCGGAGGTAGTGCGTCTGGAGGATGGCCTGGAGGACCTGCGCAGCGTCATTGATGCGCGCGCGCGCCTTCTCGTGTTCGCCCATCCCGGAAACCCCCGCAACACGTCGTGGGTAACCGTTGTAGGCTCAATTCTCTAAAACAGCGTGAACGGAGAACGCATTGAAATCCCGCTGCTTTCCGAGGCCTAAGTCAGGCCTCCGACGGGGTCAGAAGCTTGAGTGAAAGGGCGTGCACAGGTCCGGCGAGCTCGTCGGCCAGCACGGCGTTCACACGTCGCTGGCGGTCGAGGCGCGAAAGCCCGGCGAAGGCATCGGACACCATGGTGACGCTGAAGTGGCTTTCGCCGCCCTCGCGGGCGCCCTCGTGGCCGGCGTGCCGCGCGCTGTCGTCCTGCACCTCAAGGCGCTGGGGACTGAACGCAGCCTCGAGTTTGCGGGAAATCGTCTCGGCGACCTCACCCATCAGATTGTCAATCCTTGAACAGGAAAACTTCCTTTCCATACTTCGCCCATGAGCGGTGCGTTTCAATACCGTCCCAAGTTCGTGGACATCCGCGTACGGCCCCCGTCCCCCGAGGAGGACGAGGCGGCGAAACGCGCCGAGGACGTGCTGCGCCTGAAACCCGGGGAGAAGCCCTGCGAGTGGCCGGGCTGTTCGCGGGCTGGCGACGCGCGCTCGCCCAAGTCGCGTGACCTGCCGGGCCAGTTCTATCGCTTCTGTCAGCCGCACGCCGCCGAGTACAACAAGAACTGGAATTACTTCGCCGGCATGAGCCCGGGCGAGCAGCAGCGCTTCCAGGAAGAAGCGCTCACCGGCCATCGTCCGACCTGGCAGTTCCGGGCTTCGCGCTTCAGCCGCGAGGCTGCGGCGGCCTCGGCGAAGGGCGCGCAGGGCTTCGTCGATCCCTTCACCATGTTCGGCGGCGGCCGTAGCAGGACCGAGCCTGAGGCGCCCGTATCGCGCCGCCTGGGGAAGATGGAGCGTCAGGCCCTGGCCGACCTCGACCTGCCGGACGACGCCGACGGTCCGGCGATCCGGGCGCGCTACACCGAGTTGGTCAAGCGCTGCCACCCCGACGCCAATGGCGGCGACCGGTCCACGGAACACAAGCTCCAGCGCGTCATCCAGGCCTACAAGACCCTGAAGAAGACTGGCATGGCCTAGGGGCGCGAATTACTGCGTTCCCTCCGCCGCCCCGCATTGAACCGAGCTGCGCACGCTCCTAAACATCCCCCATGGCCAACCCCTCCCCCGACCTCGCCGGCAACGATCCGCTGCTCAGCCTGACCCCGGCCCGGCAGGTGTCCGTACGCGATGCGTTCGGCGTCGACAGCGACATGATGGTGCCGGCGTTCGACACGGCCGACGACCATGTGCCGGAGATCGATCCGGCCTACCGCTTCGACCCGCAAACGACCCTCGCAATCTGCGCCGGCTTCGCCTTCGACCGGAGGGTGATGGTTCAAGGCTACCACGGCACCGGCAAGTCGACCCACATCGAACAGGTGGCCGCGCGCCTGAACTGGCCGCTGGTGCGGGTCAACCTCGACAGCCACGTCAGCCGCATCGATCTCGTAGGGAAAGACGCCATCGTCCTGAAGGAGGGCAAGCAGGTCACGGAGTTCCGCGAGGGCATGCTGCCTTGGGCGCTGCAGCGGCCCATCGCCCTGGTGTTCGATGAGTATGACGCCGGACGCCCGGACGTGATGTTCGTCATCCAGCGCGTGCTCGAGCAACACGGCAAGCTCACCCTGCTCGATCAGAACCGGGTGATCCGCGCCAACCCCTGGTTCCGCCTGTTCGCCACCACCAACACCATCGGCCTGGGGGACACGTCCGGCCTCTACCACGGCACCCAGCAGATCAATCAGGGCCAGATGGACCGTTGGAACATCGTCACGACCCTGAACTACCTGAGCCACGAGGTGGAACAGGAGATCGTGCTGGCCAAGGCGCCCGAGTGGAACACCGCCGACGGCAACCGCGTGGTGGCCGCCATGGTCCGGGTTGCGGACATGACCCGCAACGCCTTCATGAACGGCGACATCTCCACTGTGATGAGCCCCCGCACGGTGATCACCTGGGCGCAGAACGCCACCATCTTCGGCGGCGACGTGGCGCTCGGCTTCCGGCTGACGTTCCTGAACAAGTGCGACGAACTGGAGCGGCCCACGGTGGCCGAATTCTACCAGCGCGCCTTCGGTGAGGATCTCCCCGAAAGCGCAGCGCGGGTGAAGGTGGCCTAAGGGCTTCCCCTGCGACAACCTGCCCTGCCCGCAGGTAAGCGTGCGTTAGCCACGGCCCCGCTAGCTGCGCCCATGTTCGCTTTCACTGCCCTCGATGTCGACTCCGGCGCGGCCGCCTCTCCAGCCAGCGAGTCGATGGACTTTGCGCTCTTCCGCCCGCACCTGTTCTTCTACCGGCCGTGGGAAGGCAGGGGGGAGACCTTCACGCCCGATGGCAAGCGCCTGGTGGGCTTCACCGTGCGTGGAGAAGGCCGCTCGTCCTCGCAGCTCGGCCGAATCGTGCAGGACTGGCATTTCGACAACGGCCTTCGTCACACCGCGGAGTGGAAGGTCCTGTCCACCAGCGGCGCCGACTATCGGGCCGTCGACGCCAACACCGGCGTGGAGGCGCGGGGCCGCCAGGCCGGAGACGCCTTCATGTGGGTCATGAAGGTCAAGGGCCCGACCCCGTTCGGCGTCCGCACGGTGCGCACCGTCACGGTCTATCGCATGAAGGCGCCGGGCGTGGCCGAGGCGCATTCCACCTCGACCATCTTCGGCTTCCTCCCGATCAACCGCTCGGTCGCGACCTACCGTCGTATCGAGGCCTAGCCCCCGTATCCCCCGATGATGGGGAGGATTTCGCCGGTGATGTAGCTGGCGGTCTGGGGCGAGGCGAGGAAGACGAAGGCCGGGGCGATTTCCTCCGGCTGGGCCGGCCGCTTCATGTCGGTGTCCTTGCCGAAGTTCTTGAGTTCGCCGGCCGGCCGGTCCGCAGGATTGAGCGGCGTCCAGACGGGCCCGGGCGCGACCACGTTCACGCGGATTCCCTTGCCGATGAGGCTGTTGGCCAGCGAGCGGGCGAAGCTGTGAATGCCGCCCTTGGTCATCGAATAGTCGAGCAGTTCGGCCGAACCTCGCAGGCCGGTCACGGAACCCGTCATGAGGATGGACGAGCCTTCCCCCAGATGCGGGATGGCGGCGCGCGCCATCCGGAAATAGCCGCCGAGATTGGTGTTGAGCGTGTGATCCAGCTGCTCGTCGGTGATGTCGCCGATGTCCCCGGCGTGCTGCTGGAAGACGGCGTTGTTCACCAGGATGTCCAGCTTGCCCAGGTCTTCCACCGTGCGCTCGACCGCGGCCTTGCAGTAGTTGCTGTCCGAAACGTCGCCGGGCAGCAGGATGGCGCGGCGGCCCTCCTTCTCGACCGCCCGCTTCGTCTCCTCTGCGTCCTCGTGCTCTTCGAGGTAGGCGATCGCCACGTCGCAGCCTTCGCGCGCAAACAGCACCGCGACCGCGCGGCCGATCCCGGAGTCGGCCCCCGTCACCAGGGCCACCATATCCTTCAGCTTGTCCGAGCCCTTGTAGAAAGGCGCGTCGTACATGGGCTGGAGGTCGAGCTCGGCCTCCAGGCCGGGCTTGTCGAGATGCTGCCGGGGCAACGGGGGCGCCGGGTATTCACGTGCGCCCGTACGGGGAGGCCGGTCCTCGCCCCCATCCTGCTTCGGCTGGAACGACTTCTCTTCCTTGGCGTCGATGCCGTCCTGGATTTCGCGCTGGGTCTCGGCCGCGCGCTCGGCGGCGCCCTCGAATTCGGAGGTCTCGGTGTCGTGGCGGGTGTCGGTCATAGCGTTGCTCCGGCTGCAGCAGGAGCAAGGCGCGAAGCCCCGACGAAGTTCCGCTTTCAGGCTTCCGGCGTGGCGCCCGTCGCCCGAACGCGGGCCAGCTCGATGACCGCACTGCCCAGCGGCGTCGAGCCGGTGAGCGAGGAGATCACCCACGGTCCGCCGGCCCCCGCCCGTGCGAAGGAAACGTCGAACGGCTTGCGTAGCCCCTGGTTCTTTTCCTTCTTGCGCTTGAAGCCGGCCACCTCCTGGTAGGCCACCTTGCAGCGCACCACCTCGGTCAGGCCCAGTTTGGCCTCCCGGGCGTTTGGCGCGCTGGCGGTCCGCCCGCTGAAGACCAGGTTGTAGCGGCGCTTGCCGTCGAAGAACTTCCAGGCTCCCGAGCACAGCTGCGCCTGGCGGTCCGTAAGCGACACTCGCAGCAGGGCGGTCACCGGATCGACCGCCTCGAGCTTCTGGGCTCGAGAGGCGGGCGGATGGCCCATGTTCTTGTAGGCGGGCTGGGCCGCGGTGACGACGTCGCCGCCGGTCCACGACACGCGCACGGCGCGGGTGTCGTCGCCGTCGATGTTCTTCTGCGAGAACGTCCGGGGGCGGGCCAGGCCGTTGTCGATGGCGCCGTTGGCCGTCGCGGTCTGCTGGATCTTCTTGAACGCCGACAGGACGCCGTAGCTCCTCATGCGCACGACGGAGGAATAGCCGGCGTTGTCGGCCTCCTGGTCGACGGTGATGTCCAGCACCTTGACCAGCAGCTTGCCGTCATAGCCGAGGTTCAGGCGGAACTTGGCCGGCGCCTGGGCTTCGGCCGGAACGGTCAGGGCAAGGGCGCCGGCGGCGGCGGCCAGGCTCGAACGGATCAGGAAGCTCATTGAACGGTTGGTCCTCGGGCAGGCTTCGTTGGACGCGGATATATAGTGCCGCAGGCTGAACCCTGCATGAAGACTCCCGTATGGGGCGGCATTCGGGCGCGCGTTGGCGCCCGAACCTTCACGAACCGGCCGAAGGATGCGATGAGCGCGGCATGGCGACACAACCCCCGCAACAGACCCGCAAGATGTGGAGGGTCTGGCTCTACGCCATCGCCGTGGCGGTGAACCTGTTCGCCACCGGCGTTCTGGTGGTCGATGTCCTCGGCGGCGGCGAAATCACCACCCACGGGCTCGTCAGCGTCGCCCTTACCGGCATCTTCGCCGCCTTCCTGGTTTGGGAGGCCCGCAAGCCGAAGGCTTAGGGCCGCCTTGACGCCCGGGGCCTGTTCGGCCTATATCGCCGCTCCCGCGCGGGGGAGCGATCTCCCGCGCGCATCTGTTTTTTCCGCTGAAGGTTCTGCAAGCCATGTCGCGCCGTTGCGAACTCACGGGCATCGGCCCGATGGTCGGCCACAACGTGAGCCACTCCAACATCAAGTCGAAGCGCCGGTTCCTGCCGTCGCTGCGCGAAACCTCGCTGCAGTCCGAAGCGCTCGGCCAGTCCTTCCGCCTGAAGATCTCCAACGCCGCTCTGCGGACGCTGGACTACAAGGGCGGTCTCGACGCGTTCCTGGTCAAGGCGAAGGACGACAAGCTGTCGACCCGCGCCCAGCGCATCAAGCGCCAGGTGAAGGCCAAGCTGGCGGCCAACCAACCGGCGGCGTAAGCCGCAGGGGCTAAAGGGCGATCAAGGAAAAGGCCGGCGGCGACGCCGGCCTTTTTCTTTGTGCGTTACGGGGCCGGGCGTGCGCCGGCGGTCACGGCCGGACGCCGTCGCGGGGCTTGGATCTGTTCGCTCTTCGGCTTCTCGTCGAACAGCTCGGCCAGCTTGTCGACCATGGCGCCCGCCAGTTGCTCGACGTCGACGATGGTGACGGCGCGGCGGTACCAGCGCGTCACGTCATGGCCGATGCCGATGGCGATCAGCTCGACCGGCGACCGGTTCTCGATCTCGGCGATCACCTCGCGCAGGTGGCGCTCCAGATAGTGGCCGGAGTTCACCGACAAGGTCGAATCGTCCACCGGGGCGCCGTCGGAAATGACCATCATGATGCGCCGCTGTTCGGGCCGGGCCAGCAGTCGGTCATGGGCCCACAGCAGGGCCTCCCCGTCGATGTTCTCCTTCAGAAGGCCCTCGCGCATCATCAGGCCGAGGTTGCGCCGTGCGCGCCGCCAGGGCGCGTCGGCGGCCTTGTAGATGATGTGCCGCAGATCGTTCAGGCGGCCCGGCTGGGGCGGCTTGCCCTCCTTGATCCAGCTGTCGCGCGCCTGTCCGCCCTTCCAGGCGCGCGTGGTGAAGCCGAGGATCTCCACCTTCACACCGCAGCGCTCAAGGGTGCGCGCCAGCACGTCGGCGCACACCGCCGCCACCATGATCGGCCGCCCGCGCATGGAGCCGGAGTTGTCGAGCAGCAGGGTCACGACGGTGTCGCGGAATTCGGTGTCCTCTTCCTGCTTGAAGCTCAGCGGCGAGGTCGGGTCGACGATCACCCGTGTCAGGCGCGCGGCGTCGAGAACCCCCTCCTCGAGGTCGAAGGTCCAGGCGCGGCTCTGCTTGGCGAGGAGCCGGCGCTGGAGGCGGTTGGCCAGTCGTGAGACGACGCTCGAGAGGGTAGTGAGCTGCTGGTCGAGATAGACGCGAAGGCGCTCCAGCTCCTCCGCGTCGCACAGGTCTTCGGCGCCCACCACCTCGTCGAACGCGCGGGTATAGACCTTGTAGGCAGGCTGGACGGCGGCGGATTCGCCGAGGTCAGGGCGGTTGGGCAGGTCACCCTCGGCGAGATCTGCCTCTTCGTCGGCTTCCCGCTGGCTGGCGTCCATCTCGGCCAGGCCGGCGCTGTCCTCCACACTGCGGGCGTCGTCGCTGGCGTCCTGGCTCCGCTCCATCGAGGCCCCGTCGGCGCCTTCGCCTTCACCCTCGTCGTTGTCGTCGCCGCCGGGCTCGGCCTCTTTCTCGGCCTCGTCCTCTCCCTGTTCGTCGTCGGCGGCGTCCTCGCCGCGTTCGTCCCCGATCTCGATGTCGAGATCGCGCAACACCTGCCGCGCCAGCCGGGCGAACGCCGCCTGGTCCTCGATGGCCAAGGCCAGCCTGTCGAGCCGCGCGCCCGCGCGGGCTTCCACATCGGCGCGGAGTTGATCGACAACCGCCTTTGAACCGTCCGGAGGAGCCTCCCCCGTCAGACGCTCCCTGACCATCAGCGCCAGGACTTCCCCGAGCGGCGGCTCGGCCTGCGACGGACGGGTCAGGCCCGCGCGCTCCAGGCGCTGCTCCAGCGCCGCGCGCAGGTTCTCGCGCACGCCGCCCAGCGCGATGGCGCCGATCGCTTCCAGTCGGGCCTGTTCGACCGCTTCGAAGGCGGCGGCGGCCCGCGACTCGCTGGGCCGCAGGCGCGCGTGCTGCGCCTCGTCGTGATGCGCCAGCCTCAGCGCGATGCGATCGGCCTCCCCGCGTATCCGCGCCGCCTCCCTGGGGGTCATGTCCCTCGGAGGATGAGGCAGCACGGCCGTCTTCCCCGCGAGGCGGGGGCCGTCGGACGCGAAACTGACTTCGAGGTCCGGCTGTTCGGCCAGCGAGCGGGTCGCGTGCTGAAGGGCGCGCTTGAAGGACTCCACGGGGGTCTCGGCTTTGGCCATCGGGGCTCAGATAGCGCGCGCGGCCGGTCGGCGTAAGGGCGTCAGTCCTGAAGATCCTTGCCGAAGAACAGCATTTCGCCGCGGCCCATGTACTCGTTCATCTCCTCGCGGTGCTCGAAGGTGTAGGCGTTGACCTTTCGGAAGCTGCGGATCGGGCGCTTGCGGCGATCCCACAGCGTCAGGTCCTTGCCGCGCAGGGTCCAGCGAGCGAACTCCCGGGTCCGCCATTCGCCCATGCAACCGGGCTTCACCGCAAGCGTCCCTTCGCGCCCCCTTGCGTCGGACGTCAGGTCGAACTCGCACAGGGGCGCGCCGCCCAGGCCGCTCAGCCGCCACGGGCCGGACATGATCTCCTGGGGCGTGCCGCGCGGTTCTTCGGTCGCGACCACGGGTGCGGGCGCTGAACCGTCGATCTGCCCGGCCGCCGGTTCCGCGGGCTGCGCCATGGCGGCCCGGGCGCCGATGACGGAAACGGCCGTCATCGCGATGAGCATCCAGTTCATGCGTACTCCTGGAACGGCGTTCCGTTGACAGGCGACGGTCGCGTGGCACGGTCCGCCCGATGGATCACATAATGCGCATCGCCGCGGGGATTTCGACCGTCTTCTGCCTCGCGGCCTGCGACCGGCCTGCAGACCCGCCCGCACGCCCGGCGACCGTAGTCTCGATACCCGCCGCCTCCGCCGTCGGCAGCCACAGCACGAGCGGCCGCACGGTCACCGTGGCCCTGCCGTTCCGGTCGGCGGATCTCATGGAGTGGGCGCCGGCCACCGAACCGTCGGCCGCGTTCCCCTTCGTCCTGGAGGACGCCGCCGTGCGCGCGGGCGCCGAGGCGGGGGATGCCGACCTGGCGCTCTTCACCTACCGGGCGGCGGAGCCGGGATCGGCCCGGCTTGAGTTCGGTCTGGTCCCCAGGGGCCGCAAGCTGGTCGGGCCCGCAGACGAGGTCTTCACCGGCTCCGTCGCCCGCTGGTACGTGGCCGAGGTCGCCGTCGACTAGACAAAGAAAAACGCCCGGCGTTTCCGCCGGGCGTTCAATTCGCAGGAGCCTGACCGGATCAGGCCGCCTTGGTGAGCGACTTGGTCAGGATGGCGACGGCCGCGTCGCGGTCGATCCGCTCGATGGCGGCGACTTCACGAGCCATGCGGTCCAGCGCCGACTCATAAAGCTGACGCTCCGAATAGGACTGCTCGGGCTGGTTCTCGGCCCGGTGCAGGTCGCGCACCACCTCGGCGATCGAGATCAGGTCGCCCGAGTTGATCTTGGCTTCGTACTCCTGGGCGCGGCGCGACCACATGGTGCGCTTCACCCGGGCGCGGCCCTTCAGGGTCGTGAGCGCCTTGGAGACGACATCCCCGGCGGCCAGCGGACGCAGACCGGCAGTCTTGGCCTTCTTGGTCGGCACGCGCAGGGTCATCTTCTCGTGGTCGAAGGTGACCACGTAGACCTCGAGCGCCATGCCCGCGACTTCCTGGGTCTCGACGCCAGCGACATGGCCCACGCCATGCGCCGGGTAGACCACGAAGTCACCGACCTTGAATTCCAGACCGCTCTGCTTGTTCGACATGCTCGCTCTCAGTCCTCTGGCTTCCGGAGGAGCAGGATCAACTCGCGCGGGGCGGCGCATGAAGCCGTCCTTGCGGACGCTCTGCACCGATCCTGGGAGACGACACCTACCTCGACCGAAGTCCGCCCTGGCGGCGGCTCTATTCGTGAACACGGGCGGCGCACGAAGTTTCGCGGGCCGCCCGACTGAATGTCATCAACCTATCACAAAATGCCGACTTTTCAAAGCCGCGCGACGCAAGCTTCAACCCGATGCTGCGCCGCCTGAGCACAGCTTGACCAAATCCCCGCCGTTCTCGTGGGAATTCAGTCCCTTTGCCGGTCAGCCGCCGGGCTTGTCGGAAAAATACTTCTCGAACTTGCCGGTTTCGCGCTCGAACTCGGCCGCGTCCGGGGGTGCGTCCTTCTTGTGCGTGATGTTCGGCCAGATCCTGGAATAGGTGGCGTTGATGTTCAGCCACTTGCCGTCCGGCTCGTCCTCGGTATCCGGCTTGATGGCGTCGACCGGGCACTCCGGCTCGCAGACCCCGCAATCGATGCATTCGTCGGGGTTGATGGCGAGGAAGTTCTCACCCTCGTAGAAGCAGTCGACCGGGCACACCTCGACACAGTCGGTGTACTTACATTTCACGCAGGCGTCGGTGACGATGTAGGTCAATCGAATACTCGGGCTTCGGAGGGGCGGACGGAGGATCGGGCGCTCGCCCGTTCGCGGTCGCGAAATGGGCCTAGCCCCCTGACTTGTCAACCGCGGGGGAGACCGGAGTTGACGCCGCCCAAGCTCCGCGTTTGCGCCCGCTTCGGCTAGGCGGCGCCTTCGATTTCGTAGAGGCTCCTGGCTTCCGGGGCGGGGCCGCGCCGCTCGCCGCAGGCGGCTATGACGAGGTCGAATACCCGGCCTCCGACGACAAAGACCAGGCGGTCACCGGGACGCACTGTGCGGGAAGCCTTGTCCAGGCGCGCCTCGTCCTGACCGGGCCGGGAAACCCGCACGCGGCCGGATTCCACGAAGGCTGCAGCAAGCCCGCGCGTCTTGAAGAAGCGGGCTCGCCAAAGCCAGACATCGATGCGGCAGGCGTCGGCGCACCCCGGGGCGCTCACGGCGCGGCCCTGCGCTTGGCCCGGCGACGGGGGGCGCGGCGCTTCGGGGTTTCCCGCGGCTTGAGGGCGGCAAGCGCGGCGAACGGCGAGTGGACCGGAGGCTTGGCCGCAGGCGCCTCGCCCGCCTTGCGCGGACGCCAGCCGGCCTGCTTGCGCCCGCGGACAAAGCCCAGGGCCTTGAGGATTTCGGCGGCCTCGGCCCCGCTCCAGCCCAGTTCTTCACGGGCCTCGGCTGTCAGCACCGGCGGTTTCCCCGCCGCCCGTGCTGCTCGTTGTAGCTCGCCCAGGCGTTCCAGCCGCTCGATGGGCACGGCGAAACCACCGCAGGCGCGCAGCCCGCGCGCGGCGAGCGCCTGGGGCGAAGGCGGGGGATCCGGAAGCCTCGATGTGGCCCCCGGCCCCGGCGACCATCCGGGCGGCGCCCCCTCAGCAAGGGCCGTCGCGATGGTTCGGCCCCCCGGCTTGAGCATGGCCGGGGCCCACAGGCTATAGGCGCCGATACGCACGCCCAGCTCACGCAGCGCGCGTCGCTCATTCTGGCTCAGCACACGGAGGTCCGGATCGACCTCCCGCCGGTCGAGCACGCCGCCGGCTTCGCGGAGACGCCAGGCGATGCCTCGGGCGAGTCCGCGGAGAGAGCCGTCGCCAAGCGCCTGGTCGAGGCGCTTCAGCGGTTCCAGCCGACGCCCGGCCTCGGCGGCCACCCAGGCCTCGAGCCTGCGTACGGCCCGTTCCCTGGCGGGTGCGGGACCCAGCTCGCCCAGCAGCCGGACACGGGGCGTCAGGCTGCGGCCTGGAATGACCCTGCCGGCCGCCTGTCCCCGCCAGGTGATGACGCCATCGGGCAGGATGGCGAAGGCCCTGTCGGGTTCGGCCGCAAGCCGTCCCAGCCGGCGGGCCACCTCGGGTCCGACAGCACGTTGAGCCGCAGCCCGCAGCGCACGGTCCTCCAGGGCTGAGCTGGCCTGAGCGGGCTCGAAGCTGACCCCGCTCAGCCGGCCGACATAGTGGCCCTCGACGGTCACCGCCCCATCTTCTCCTACCCCGGCGAGGACCTCGTCGCGCACCCGTAGCGAACGCATCAGGGCGCTGGTGCGCCGGTCAATGAACCGCTGCATAAGCTTCTCGTGGAGCGTGTCCGAAAGCCTGTCTTCGAGCGCGCGCGTCTGGGCCTGCCAGTCGGCCGGATCGCGCAGCCAGTCGGGCCGGTTCGCCACATAGGCCAGGGTGCGAACAGCCGCGAGGCGTCCTGCCAGCGCATCGATCTCGCCATCGGTCCGATCGAGCGCCCTGAACTGCGGCGCGACCCAGTCGTCCGGGACGCGGCCGCCCGGGCCGGTCAGATAGCCGAATACGTCCCGCGCCAGCCGCACGTGCTCGTCCAGGCTCGTCTTCCGGAAATCCGGGATCTGGCTGACCTCCCACAGGCGACGCAGGCGTCCGCGGTCGCGCGCGCGGCGCTGCACCTCATCGTCCTCGGCCAGTCTCCGCAGCGTCGTCTCGTCGAGGGCCTCGGCGGACAGTTTCAGTCCTGGACGGTGCGGCGGCTGCGCCAGGGAGCGCAGCAGATCCTTCAGGCTGTCGAAATCGAGGTCGCCGTTGCGCCACTCGGCGCCCGCGACGGGCTCGAAGCGATGGTTTTCCACCGCTTCGACGAGGTCGTCGTCCATCTCGGCGCATTCGCCGGTGACGCCGAACGTTCCATCCCGCACGTGCCGCCCGGCGCGTCCCGCGATCTGGGCGATCTCGTGCGCATAGAGCCAGCGCGTACGCCGGCCGTCGAACTTGCGCAGGCCCGCGAACGCGACGTGATCGACATCCATGTTCAGGCCCATGCCGATGGCGTCCGTCGCGACCAGGAAGTCGACCTCGCCGGACTGGTAGAGTTCGACCTGGGCGTTGCGCGTCCGGGGGCTGAGCGACCCCATGACCACCGCCGCCCCGCCCCGCTGGCGGCGGATCAGTTCGGCGATGGCGTAGACCTGGTCTGCCGAGAAGGCGACCACCGCGGACCGGCGAGGCAGCCGCGTCAGCTTCTTCGATCCCGCATAGCTCAGCGTGGAAAACCGTTCGCGCGACACGATCTCGACGTCGGGCAGCATGGCGCGGATGAGCGGCGCCATGGTCTGGCTGCCGAGGAACATGGTCTCGAACCGGCCGCGCGCATGCAGCAGCCGGTGGGTGAAGACGTGGCCTCGCTCCGGATCGGCGCACAGCTGGATTTCGTCGACCGCGAGGAACTCGACCTCCCGGTTCAGAGGCATCGCTTCGACGGTGCACACGAAGTAGTGCGGCCGCGGAGGGACGATCTTCTCCTCGCCCGTGATCAGGGCCACGGCGTGGGCGCCGCGCTGGCGAACGATGCGATCGTAGATCTCGCGAGCCAGCAGGCGCAGCGGCAAGCCGATCATGCCGGAGGCATGGCCCAGCATCCGCTCGACCGCGAGGTGGGTCTTCCCCGTATTCGTCGGGCCCAGAACCGCCGTCAGTTTCGATGGCGCGAGCCCTGTTCCGCGGTCGCTCATGCACAGAAGGTGGCGACTCCGCGCCCGCGCCACAAGCTGAGCATTTTGCGCCGTGTCACAAGGGGTTAACGGCCACGGCGCGTTCGGGCGAACGCTGTCGAAACAGACCATGACCGAATCAGCGACTTCGTCCGATTCGGGCTTTGTTCACCCCAAGATATTGAGCTTCCAGCAGTATTAACCATAGCCGCCTGATGCGGCGAGCACAGGGCGACCGCCCTCTGTCGCGATGATCGCTTCGCAGGGGCCGACCCCGTCAGGCTTCACTGTTAACGGCGGCGCGGGGAACGGCGGAACAGGCGCGAACGAATCATGACCGAATCAGCGACCTCATCCGATTCGGGCTTTGTTCCCTACAAGGTATTGTATCTCAAGCGGTTCGAGCCACAAGACGCGGCCCGGCCTTCAACCGGCCTCGCCGCCCTCACCTTCCTGCGCCAGTTCAGGATGACGCTGGACGAGTGAAGCCCGCTCTTCCGCCAGGGCGTCCCAGTTGGCGGCCATGACCAGCAGCTGATCGCGATGCTCCCCGCTGTCCATGCGGTTGGCCAGTTGCCGGCATTCCTCGGCGTGCTGGCGATACTCGGAAGCCTTCTTCATCGCGTCTCGCCGGCCAGGGGGTGGCGTCCCGTAGAGGACTCGAACCTCTGACCCCCGGTTTAGGAAACCGATGCTCTATCCGGCTGAGCTAACGGGACGTGGACTGCGCTTCTAGCACCGCCCCGTCCGCCCTTGGAAGCCGGTGCGAAAGCCCTCAGGCCTGCGCAACCTGCATCAGCCGGTTGAGATCCGCGTAGGCCATGGCCTCCTCGGCGAGCGGTTCGGACGCGCCGTCCGCAAGGAAGTCCCCGGCCAGCGCGGCCAGTCGGGCGTAGAGTGCTTCCGCCAGATCTCCGCCGGCGCTCAGTCTGCGGACGCCGAGCGATGCCAACCCCTTGGCATCCGGCAGCCCCGGTCGCGCCATGACATTCAAGGGCAGGCCGCAGCCCTCGACGAGGGCGGATATCTCATCGACGGCAACGACGCCCGGCGCAAAGAGCCCGCTGGCGCCGGCGTCCCGATACAGTTTTCCCCGGCGCAGAATCTCGTCCACGCGCTCCCCTTCGCCGGCGAGACCGCGGAGGTAGACGTCGGTGCGCGCGTTGACGAACAGCCTGACGCCCAGGCGGCCGGCGGCCTCCATGCACGCCTCGATCTTGCGACACAGCAGATCAGGCGAGCCTGCGCCGTCCTCGATGTTGATCCCAACGGCGCCCGCCTCGACCACGCGCGCCACGGTGCGCCCCACGGCCGACGGCTCGTCCGAGTATCCCCCTTCAACGTCGGCGGTGAGGGGCACGCCGACGACACGGGCGATGCTTTCGATGGTCTGGACGAGTTGTTCGACCGGCAGGACGTCCCCATCCGGGTATCCGTGTGACCACGCCACGCCACAGCTGGTGGTCGCGATGGCGCGGGCGCCCAGGCTCTCGATCAGCCGCGCCGACCCGGCGTCCCAGGCGTTGGCGAGCACAAGGATTCCGTCGCGGTGAAGGGCGTGGAAGGCTTCGGCGGCGTCGCGATTGGCAGGCATGTGCGATGGCTCCAGTTGGGTGCGTGGACGTCATTCCGGCCGCGCCGAACGCCGTCATCCCGCTTCTTGCGGCGACCGGCGCCAGGGATCGAGGGCGTAGGCCTCCCGCGCCTGGCCGATGCGGCGCAGCTTGTCGTGAAACGGCTCCCAGTCATCGCGTTCGGCGATGGCCGCCCAGATGGTCTCCACTTCCGGATAGAGCATCTCCTCGGGTTCGCTGCGTGCGAAGTAAGGATGGACGGCGATGTCTTCACGGCCCGGCGCGTATCCATCCAGCGTCGCGCGGAAGGCCTCGAAAGCCTCCCCCGCGTAGACCTCTCGCCGGGGCCCGCTCATGGCCCGGGTCTCCGAAGACGGCCCACCGAACCAGTCAAAGAACAGGGGCTCCCAGCGCAGGGCCTCGCCGCCCTGGCGCAGGAGATCGAGCGCTGCGATCGTAAGCGCCTTGTCCTCATCGACCCCCCGGGAGGCGACGCCGAGGCGGGCGGCGAAGGCCTCGCTCAGCGCGGCGTTGTAGTGATCGCTGAACGTGTTGAGCGCTTTGATCAGCGGGTCGTGGTCCTGCACGACCATGCCCAGGCAGGCCGCGAACTGCTGCAGGTTCCAGAACACCGCCTCGGCCTGCCGCCCGAAGGCGTAGAGGCCGCCCTCGTCGAAGTAGGCCGCCGTGAAACCCGGCTCGTAGTAGGGCGCAAATCGCCACGGGCCGTAGTCGAAGCTCTCGCCGGTGACATTCAGGTTGTCGGTGTTGAGGACGCCGTGGACGAAGCCGGCCGCCATCCAGCGCCCCACCAGCCGCGCCCCGCGAGCCACAACGCTCTCCAGCAGGGCGACCGCCCGGCCCTCCTCCGGCCTCTCCGCAAGCGCGGGATAGTAGGTTTCGACCACGTGACTGATGAGCGTGGAAATCTGGTCGGGCCGGTCGAAGTAGGCGTAGCGCTGGAAGGTCCCGATCCGCACATGGCTCCACAGGCTTCGCACCATGACGGCGCCGCGTGTCGGGCTCGGCTCGTCGTATCGCTGCAGCGCCTCTCCGGTCTCGACGATGGACAGGGTGCGCCCGGTGGGCACGCCGAGCGCTTCCAGCATCTCGCTGGCCAGGGCCTCGCGGACCGCGCCCTTGAGCGTGAGGCGGCCGTCTCCCCCACGGGACCACGGGGTCTGCCCCGATCCCTTGGTGCCAAGGTCGATCAGCCGGCCGGCGCGATCGCGCAGCTGGGCGAAGAGGAAGCCGCGACCGTCGCCGATCTCCGCGTTGTACGAACGGAACTGATGGCCATGGTAGCGCATCGCCGCCGGGCGGAAGCCGACCCCCGGCAGCGGTTCGAACGCGCCGAACGCCGCCACCCACTCGTCGTCTGACAGCGTTTCGAGACCCAGCTCGGCGGCCGCCCGGTCGTTACGGAAGCGCAACTGCGGCGCAGGAAAGGAAGCCGGCTCGACAGTGTCCGCGAACTCGGGCCCGAGGTGTGGAAATTGCGCGTCGGGGCGGAGGTTCGGACTGACCGGCATGGCAGCTCAGATGGGGCTCGCGCCTGACAAGGCAACAATTCCCCTGACCCGGCGGACGAGCTTCGCTAGTTAATCGCCATGACGACGCGCACCACCACCCACTTCCTCAGGACCGAAGCCGGCGCCGGATCGCTGCTCGCCGTCGCCGCCATCGTCGCCGTGTTGTGGGCGAACTCCCCCTGGTCCCCGATCTACTTCGGCTTCCTCGAGGCCAAGGTTCCGGTGCGGATCGGCGGCTGGGCCGAGACCCACAGCGTGCTCGAGTGGATCAAGGAAGGCCTGATGGCGGTCTTCTTCCTGGTCGTGGGCCTGGAGATCAAGCACGAGGTGCTGCGGGGAGAGCTGTCCAATCCCCGAAAGCTCGCGCTGCCGGTGATCGCGGCGATCGGCGGCATGGCCGTTCCGGCGCTGATCTATCTCGCAGTGAACGCCGTTCCGGGGGGCGACATGAGGGGCTGGTCCGCACCCGTCGCGACCGACATCGCCTTTGCGCTGGCGGCGCTGGCCGCCGTCGGCCGGGGACTGCCTCCGTCCCTGCGCATCTTCCTGCTGACCCTGGCCATCGTCGACGATCTGGGCGCCGTGCTGATCATCGCCTTCGCCTACAGCGGCGCCCCGGACTGGACCGCGCTCGGCGGGGCCGCCGCGGTGCTGGTCGCGATGGCCCTCCTCGGCCGCTGGCGGCGCCCCAACATGGTGCTGTGGACCGCCGGATTTCTTCTGGTCTGGGCTCTCTTCCTGCGTTCGGGGGTCAGCACCTCGATGGCCGGCGTGCTCAGCGCCATGACGGTCCCGGTGCAGAGCCGCACCGAGGGCAGGCCGGGTCCTCTGAAGGAGTCGATGGAGGCCCTGCACCCTTACGTCGCCTTCCTGATCCTGCCGCTTTTCGCCTTCGCCGCCGCCGGTCTCGATGTTCGCGGCGGCGGCGCCAGCCCGCTCAGTCCGCCTGCGCTGGGTGTCATCCTGGGTCTCGTCGCAGGCAAGGGGCTGGGGGTCTTCGGCGCGGCCTGGCTTGCGGTGCGCACGGGGCTCGCCCACCGGCCCACGGGCGCCGAGTGGCGGGAGCTTTTCGGAGTCTCCCTGCTTTGCGGCGTGGGCTTCACCATGAGCCTGTTCCTCGCCGCGCTCGCCTTCCCCTACGGCGAAGCCTCGCTCGAGTCCGTGAAGCTTGGGGTGCTGAGCGGTTCGGTGCTGGCGGTTCTGTGCGGCTGGGCCGTCCTCATCCCGTCGGCGCGGCGCCGGCGCAACAGTAGAGCCCAAGCGGAGGACGATCCTTCCGCAGCGTAAAGCTTCACGGCTGTTTCCCTTTTACCACACAAGGCTTCGCGCGATTTCTGCAAAGCCCCGCCACACTTGTGGCGAAACCGTGGTCGGGTTACTCTAATCGGGTCGGAATCCGCGGTCTCAGGGAGTGGATTCACGACAGAAGTCCAAACGCGTCCGCGCGAACGGCCGCAGCAACGTCGGGGTAGGAAATGCGCTTCACGAAACTTCTTCGCGTCACCGCGTCTGCGGCAGTGCTCTCGGCCCTCGCGGCCGGCGTGGCCCAGGCCCAGGACGTCACCTCGGTCGACGAGATCATCGTCACCGCCCAGAAGCGCGAGCAGAGCCTGCAGGACGTGCCGATCGTGGTCACGACACTGCCCGAGAGCGTGCTCGAGAACGCCGGCGTTCGCGACATCAAGGACATGCAGATCCTGACGCCAGGCCTGACCGTCACCTCGACCTCCAACGAATCCTCGACCACCGCCCGCATCCGCGGCGTCGGCACCGTCGGCGACAACCCGGGCCTCGAGTCCTCCGTCGGCGTGGTGATCGACGGCGTCTACCGCCCGCGCAACGGCGTCGGCTTCGGCGACCTGGGCGAGATGCAGCGCATCGAAGTCCTCAAGGGCCCGCAGGGCACCCTGTTCGGCAAGAACACCTCGGCCGGCGTCATCAACATCATCACCAAGGCGCCGTCCTTCGACCCCGGCATCGAACTCGAAGCGACCGTCGGCAACTACGGCCAGATGGGCGGTTCGGTCTCCCTGACCGGCCCGATCGTGGACGACATGCTCGCCGGCCGCCTCTACGTGGCGCACCGTTCGCGCGACGGCTTCTACGACGTCGACACCGGCGATGGCCCCCGCACCTACGAAGAGGACATGGACCAGGACTTCTGGACCATGCGCGGTCAGCTGCTGTTCCAGCCGAGCGACACCTTCGACCTGCGCTTCATCGCCGACTACACCAAGCGCGACGAGAACTGCTGCGTGGGCGTGCAGATCAACTCGCCGACCGCTCCGGGCAACACCCTCGCCTACCTCGACTTCCTGGCCAACGGCCCGGGCATCGCCAATCCGGCCGACCCGTACGACCGCCTGGCCTACGCGAACCGCGGCACCGAGCAGCGCATCGAGGACTACGGCTGGTCGGCCGAGGCCAACCTCGACCTCGACTGGATGGGCGGCGTCACCCTGACCTCCATCACCGCCATGCGGTACTGGGAGATCATCAACGCGCTGGACCTCGACTTCTCGGGCGCGGACATCGCCTACCGTGACGACAACGGCGACAACGGCGTCCTGTTCGACACCTTCAGCCAGGAACTGCGCCTGGCCGGATCGACGGACCGCTTCGACTGGCTGGTCGGCGCCTTCTACTCGACCGAGGACCTCCAGCGCCGCGACAGCTACATCTACGGCGACGACTACTCGAGCTTCGTCTCGCTGCGCCTGACCGGCGGCCTGGCTCCGCTGGGCGTGCCGCTGTCGCCCGACCGGACGGACTGCTTCTCCGGCGTCGCCTTCAACCCGCTCTGCCTGTTCGGCGTGCCCTCGCCCACCGGCCCCGACTACGTGCCGGGCGATGGCATTCGCGACGTCTACTCGCAGACGTCCGAGACGATGGCGTTCTTCACCAACAACAACATCCGCATCACCGACTCGCTCGAGCTGACGCTGGGCCTTCGCTACACCCTCGACGAGAAGACTGCGGCCAGCGTCTTCAACAACACCGGCTCCAACGGCGCGGTCTGCGGTGGCATCATCGGCAACGGCGCGAACATCGCCGCGGGCCTGATCGGCCTCGGCGTCCCGGCGCCGACCGCCGCGGGCATCGTCACCTCGGTGACCGGCCTGAACTGTCTGCCCTGGGCCAACCCGCTGTTCGGCGGCCTGCGCACCTACCAGAGCTTCGAGGATGACGACCTGAGCGGCACCGCCAAGCTGGCGTGGCGCATGAACGACGACATCATGTTCTACGGGTCGTACGCCCGCGGCTACAAGGCCGGCGGCTTCAACCTCGACCGTATCCAGAGCTCGAACGGCCTGCCGTCGGGCGCGGCCGGCATCATCCCGGTGGCCGACACCTTCTTCCCGGCCGAGACCGTCGACAGCTACGAGCTGGGCGTGAAGACGACCTGGTTCGACAACAGCCTGCTGCTGAACGTCACCTACTTCCACCAGACGTTCGAAGACTTCCAGCTGAACGCCTTCCTCGGCACCTCCTTCACGGTGCAGAGCATCCCGGAAGTCGAGTCCCAGGGCTTCGACGCCGACTTCGTCTGGTTCAGCCCGGTGGAAGGCCTGACCTTCCAGGGTGGCGTGACCTACTCCGACACCAAGTTCGGCGAGTTCACTGCTGCGGATCTGATGATGCCGTCGACCTTCCCGCAGCTGTCGATCCTGCCGGGCGAGACGGTCTCGTTCGCGCCGAAGTGGTCGGGCTCGCTGTCGGGCACCTTCGACCGCGACATCGGCAGCAACCTGCGCATGCTGCTCAGCCTCTCGGCGAAGTTCACCTCGTCCTACAACACCGGCTCCGACCTGGTGCCGGCCAAGGAGCAGGACGGCTACGCCCTGCTGAACGGCCGCATCGGCTTTGGTTCGGCGGACGAGACCTGGACCATCGAGATCTGGGGTCAGAACCTGACCGATGAGGAATACATGCAGGTGGCGTTCAACGCTCCGCTGCAGGGCACCTCGTTCCAGACAGTCCCGACCGCGAGCGGCCCGTTCGCCGGCACCTTCTACAACCCGGCGCTGGACAGCCAGCTGTACAACGCCTTCCTTGGCCAGCCCCGCACGCTCGGCGTGACGCTGCGCCTGAAGTACTGATCCGAGCCTCTCTTAGGGGGCGGGGGACCGGCCGGGGGCGACCCCGGCCGGTTTTCTTTTGGCCGAACCCCCGTTCCGTGCGTTAGGCGTCGGACATGAACGTGTTCGATTTCGATGCTGCGGTCGTCGGTGCGGGCGCGGTGGGCCTCGCCTGCGCACGGACGCTCGCGTCGTCCGGCATGACCGTGGTGGTCATCGAACGTGAGGGCCTGATCGGATCGGGCATCTCGTCGCGGAATTCCGAGGTCATCCACGGCGGCCTCTACTACCCCACCGGATCCCTGAAGGCGCGGCTGTGCGTACGCGGACGCAGGCTGCTGTACGCCTTCCTCGACTCCCACGGAGTCGCCTACGACCGCTGCGGCAAGCTCGTGGTCGCCGCCGAGCCGGCCGAGATCGAACGCCTGGAAGCCATCGCCGCCCAGGCTGAGGTGAACGAAGTCGAGAACCTGCGCCGCCTGACGGGCGACGAGGCGCGGGCGCTGGAGCCGGAGCTGAACGTCGTCGAGGCGCTGTGCTCGCCCGAGAGCGGCGTCTTCGACAGTCACGGCTACATGCTCGCCCTGCAGGGTGACATCGAGGCCGCCGGCGGCGCCGTGGCGCTGAACACGCCGTTCGAGGCGGCCAGACCGCTCGACGGCGGCGGCTTCGAGGTGCGGACCGGCGGCGCCGATCCCGCTCGCTTGACAGTGGGTCGTCTGGTCCTGGCGGCAGGCCTCGGCGCGCAGGACAGCGCGGCGGACGTCGAGGGTTTCCCCCCTGCCCTGATCCCCGAGCTTCACTACGGCAAGGGGAGCTACTTCCTCCTGCAGGGGAAGGCGCCCTTCCGTCGGCTGGTCTATCCGCTGCCCATCCCCGGCGCCCTGGGCGTCCACTACAAGCGCGACCTTGGCGGGCAGGCGCACTTCGGGCCGGACCTCGAGTACGTGGATACCGAGAACTACGACGTGTCCAGCGAGCGGGCGCAGGGCTTCTACGCCTACATCCGAAGGTTCTGGCCGGGACTGCCGGATGGGTCCCTGACCCCGGACTACGCCGGGATCCGGCCCAAGCTGCACGGGCCGGGCGAACCCCAGCCCGATTTCCAGCTGTGCGGCTCCCAGGACCACGGCCTGCCGGGTCTGATGGCCCTGTTCGGGATCGAGAGCCCCGGCCTGACCGCCTCCCTGGCGCTCGGCGAAGAGGTGGCGGGCCGGCTGGCCTGACTACTCGGCCGCCTGGGCGTCGGCCCCGCCGATCACCGCCTTGACCTCCAGGAACTCGGCGAAGGCGTGCTCGCCCCACTCGCGGCCGTTGCCGGACTGCTTGTAGCCGCCGAAGGGGGCCATCGGGTCGGTGGGGGCGTTGTTGATGTTCACCTGGCCGGCCCGCAGCCGGGAAGCTATGCGCCGCGCGCGCTCCGGATCCCCGGACTGGACATAGGCGGCCAGGCCGTAGGGCGTATCGTTGGCGATGCGGACAGCCTCCTCCTCGCCGTCGTACGGCAGGATGCAGAGGACCGGACCGAAGATTTCCTCACGCGCGATGCGCATGTCGTTGCGCACCTCCGAGAACACGGTTGGCCGGACGTACCACCCGCGCTCCAGGCCGTCGGGACGTCCGGTGCCGCCGGCCACCAGCCGGGCGCCTTCGTCAACGCCCGCTTGTATGAGGTCCTGGATCTTCCGCCACTGCGCTTCGGACACCACCGGACCGATATGCGCATCGCCGCGGGGATCGCCCACCATGGTCGCCTCGGCCGCGGCGCGCGCCGCCGTCTCCGCCTCCTGCAATCGCGAGCGGGGCACGAGCAGCCGCGTCGGCGCATTGCACGACTGCCCCGAGTTGGTCATCAGCGACCGCACGCTCGCGGTGACGGCCCGGGCGACGTCCGCGTCGTCCAGCACCACGTTGGGCGACTTGCCGCCCAGTTCCTGGTGCACGCGCTTGACCGTGGGCGCGGCGGCCTTCGCCACCTCGACGCCGGCCCGCGTCGAGCCCGTGAAGGAAACCATGTCGACGTCGGGATGGGCGGACAGGGCCGCGCCCGTCGTGGGGCCGTCGCCCTGGACCAGGTTGAAGACGCCCGCCGGCACACCGGCCGCGTCCAGGATCTCCGTCCAGATCACGGCGGAGAACGGTGAGATTTCCGACGGCTTGAGCACCATGGCGCACCCGGTCGCCAGCGCCGGAGCGACCTTGGCGGCGATCTGGTTGAGCGGCCAGTTCCATGGCGTGATGAAGCCACACACGCCGATCGGCTCCCGCGCGATCAGGGTCGTGCCGCGAGCCTCCTCGAAGTCGAAGGTCTTCAGCACCTCGGTGGCCACGCCCAGGTGCATGAGCCCGGTCGGAACCTGCCCTCGCGCAGCCAGACGGGCGGGCGCCCCCATTTCCTCGGTGATGGCGTCGGCCAGGTCGCCCGCGCGGCGCTGATACTCCGCCATGATTGCGGAGAGCAGCTCAAGACGTTCATCGCGCGTGCTCCGGGACCAGCTGTCGAACGCCGTCCGGGCGGCCTTCACTGCCCTGTCGACGTCTGCAGCCGAAGCCAGGCTCACACGCCCGCACACTTCCTCGGTGGCTGGATTGCGGACTTCCAGGACTCGCGGCTGGAGCGGCTCCACCCACTGACCGCCGATGTAGAAATTGAGGTGCTCGCGCATGGTCCCGATCCGGCGCGCCGGTGCGCGCCCTAGAGTTTCAGTTCGCCTGCCTGCAGCTTGGCCAGCACGCGCTTGTCGAGCCGCACGTACCCCTTCTCCGGATGCCGGTAGAAGATCTTGTCCTTCGAGTTTTCGGGCGCGAAGCCTTCCGCGGCCAGGCCGGTCTTGGTGTACTTGAAGGTGCCGGTGGTGGCGATGTCGCTCTGCAGGCGCACGAACACGGGCTGGGCGTAAGCCGGAAGCTCGTGGTCCACGTGCGACTTCAGGGCGGCGATGTCGAATTCCTCGCCGGGCACTATGGCGGCCATCCCGGCCTTGCCTTCGGCGCCCGGGACCGGGACGCCATAGACCGTCACCTCGGTCACCCCCGGGGCGCCGGCCACGCGCTCAGCCACCTCGGTGGTCGACACGTTCTCGCCTTTCCAGCGATAGGTGTCGCCGATGCGGTCGACGAAATAGAGATATCCGGCCTCGTCCTGGCGCATCAGGTCGCCGGTGCGGAAGAAGGCGTCGCCCCGCTTGAAGACGTCGCGGAGGATCTTCTTTTCGGAGGCGGCCTTGTCGGCGTAGCCGGAATAGGCGTGCTTCGCATCGGCGGCGATCTCGCCCACCGCCTCGCCGATCTCGCCGGGCCGGGCCTCGACGCACAGGCCGCCGGGGCCGCGCACCGGCTCCTCGCTCTCCAGATCGAACTTCAGCAGCCTGATATTGAAGCGATTGCGCAGATATCTGGGTATCCGCCCGATAGCCCCCGGCTTGCCGTCGAAGTTGAACAGACTGACGTTGCCCTCGGTCGAGCCGTAGAACTCGAGAATCTCGGGGATGGCGAACCGCTTCCTGAACTCCGGCCAGACGTCCGGGCGCAGGCCGTTGCCGAAAGCCAGCTTGATCTTGTGCTGGCGCTCCAGCGGGTGTTCCGGTTGATTGACGAGGTAACGGCACAGTTCGCCGATGTAGACGAACAGTGTGCAGCCGTTCTCCACCACGTCGGGCCAGAAGGCGGCAGCCGAGAAGCGCCGCCGGATCACCAGCGCCCCTCCGTTCAGCAATGCGGCGCCGACGCCGCAAAGCCCGCCCGTCGAGTGATAGAGCGGCAGGGCGCAGTAAACCTTGTCCGTCGGCCCGGCCTTCGTCGCGGCGGCGAAGGCCCGCATGTAGAGCTGCGCCCGTGCGTGGGTGATCTTGGCCGCCTTGGGCAGCCCGGTTGTTCCCGAGGTGAAGATGTAGAGCGCCGTCTCGCTGGCCGTCACGTCTTCGCGCCCGGCGCGGTCCGGACGCACCGCGCTGGCGCCCTTCACGGCGGTGTCGAGGCCGCGGCGCTCGCTGCTCTCGTCCTCGGGGTTGAGCCCGAGCACCCACAGCATGGCGCCGCGTCCGATCAGGTGGCGCACGTCCTCGAAAGCCTGCCAGGTCTCGCCGTCGGCGATGACGTGGGTGGCTCCGCTGGCGGCCAGGCAGTGCGCGAGGCCCTTGCCGGTCAGGTAGTTGTTGATCAGCGCAGTGGCGACGCCGACCTTGGCGAGCCCCATCCAGATGGCGACGTATTCCAGCCGGTTCGGCAGCATCAGCGCGACCGTGTCGCCGCGGCGGATGCCTCGACCCTTGGCCCAGTGGGCGAAGCGGTTGGCGAGCGCGTCCAGCTCACGATAGGTCAGCTGCCGCCCTTCGAAGACGGCGGCGACATTGTCCGGCCAGCGATCGACCGCCCGCTCGAGGTCGTCGCAGATCAGGTCGCGACTTGCGGGATCAACCCCTTTCACTCCGCGAAGCAGCCGGTTCAGCGAACCGATGAACCGCATTTCGCGCTGGAGCCCCGCCATCAGACCCATTCGTCACGCCTCACCAACAAGGGGGAATTGCTTCGCAAGGCGATAGGGCCGGGTCAAGACCGTGGCGCGCCTGCGCCCGTGCGTCATAAGGGCAAACGTCTGGGCCGAATTCCCCGGCGGGCGGCCGGGCCAAATGTTGCCAGAAAATTTCTCAATGACTCTAGTCTAGTTTTGCTGATTTGGCCAAAAAGTGGGCAAAACACCTAGCAATACCGGATGAAATCATAGGGTTATATTGGAACCGCAACGCCACAGCTCCGTTTATTGCTCCGACTGTTTGATTGCTACGAAGTCGGAGATTCCCATGACCCTTAATTACCCCGAATCCGAACCGCGCAGCTTTGCGCCCGTCGACCCTGCCCGCACCAGCCTGCGTGACGAACCGCGTTTGCACGCCGAAGAGCACGGCGAACTGGCCGCGGAAGAGACGATCGTCCCGGTCTATGCGCGCAAGCCCGCTCGCAAGAAGACCGGTGGCGTCGACAAGCGCATCCTGATGGCCGCGCCCGTGGCGCTGGCCACTATCGCCATCGGCGCCTGGGCCTTCACTGCCGGGGATTCCGGCCGCGAAGCCGGCGAGGCTCCGCTTGAGGTCGCCGCCTCGGACATGGCACCGACCCGCCTCGCCTCGGACGAGACCCTTTCGCCGGAACCCCTGGCGGTCAGTGAAACCACTCTGGCTCCCGCAACGCCCACGCCCGCGGTGACGCCGCCGGCCCGTGCGGCGACTCCTGCGCCCACGCCGCGGGCCGCCGCCACGCCCGCGCCCCGTCGCGC
>JAEZEZ010000030.1 GCA_023432855.1 Pseudomonadota bacterium
AACGGATGCGTTCCGGAGTGATTGCACAGAAGGTCGGCATGACGCGGCTCTTCACGGAGACCGGGGAGCATATCCCCGTGACCGTGCTGAAGCTCGACAACCTCCAGGTCGTCGCCCACCTGACGCAAGAGAAGAACGGCTACACCGCGCTCCAGCTCGGCGCCGGCAAGCGTAAGCCGAACCGCGTGACCAAGGCCGAGCGCGGTGGTTTCGCGCGCGCCGAGGTCGAGCCGAAGCGTAAGCTCGCCGAGTTCCGCGTGAGCCCGGAAAACCTGATCGAAGTCGGCGCCGAGATCACGGCCGACCACTTCGTGACTGGCCAGCTCGTCGACGTGACGGGCACGAGTCAGGGCAAAGGTTTCCAGGGTGCTATGAAGCGCTGGAACTTCGGCGGTCTGCGCGCCACGCACGGCGTTTCCGTCGTGCATCGCTCGCATGGCTCGACCGGTCAGCGCCAGGATCCCGGCAAGGTCTTCAAGGGCAAGAAGATGGCCGGCCATCTCGGTGACGAGCGCATCACGACGCTCAACCTCGAAGTGGTGAAGACGGATGTCGAGCGTGGCCTCATTCTGGTGCGCGGCGCGGTGCCGGGCTCCAAGGGTGGCTGGGTGCTGATCCGCGACGCCGTGAAGAAGGCGCCGAAGGATGCGCCGAAGCCTGGTGCCTTCCGTGCGCGCGCTGCCGGCGCCGCCCAGGGTGCTGGCCAGACGACGACGGAGCAGGCCTGATGCAGACCCCAGTCACCACGCTCGATGCGGGCTCGGCCGGTACGGTCGAGCTTGCCGACGCGATCTTCAATCTGGAGCCGCGCCCGGATCTCATCCAGCGCACCGTGCGCTGGCAGCTCCTGAAGCGCATGGCCGGAACGCATCATGCCCAGGACCGGTCCGAAGTGACCGTCACCGGCAAGAAGATGTACAAGCAGAAGGGTACCGGCGGTGCCCGTCACGGCGACAAGTCCGTGCCGCAGTGGCGCGGCGGTGGTAAGGCCTTCGGCCCGAAGCCGCGCAGCCACGCCATCGCGCTGCCGAAGAAGGTGCGCGCGCTCGCGCTCCGTCACGCGCTCTCCGCCAAGGCCAAGGCCGGCGAGATCGTCGTGCTCGAGAAGGCGGCTTCGGCTGATGGCAAGACCAAAGGTCTCAAGGCGCAGCTTGCGGCACTCGGGTTGACGAACGCGCTCTTCATCGATGGTTCGGATCTCGATACGGGCTTCGTGCAGGCCGTGCGCAACATTCCGAACATCGACCTGCTGCCCGTGCAGGGCATCAACGTCTACGACATCCTGCGCCGCCAGAAGCTGGTGCTGACCAAGGCCGCCGTCGCCGCCCTCGAGGAGCGCTTCAAATGAGCAAACTCAAGGCCTACGACATCATTCGCGCGCCGGTCATCACCGAGAAGGCGACCATGGCCTCCGAGGCCAACCAGGTGATCTTCAAGGTCGCGCGCTCAGCGACCAAGCCGGAGATCAAGGCGGCGGTCGAGCAGCTCTTCAACGTCAAGGTGAAGGCTGTGAACACCATCGTCCGCAAGGGCAAGCTGAAGGCCTTCAAGGGCATCGTCGCTCGTCAGGGCGAGGTCAAGAAAGCCATCGTGACGCTCGAGGAAGGGCACTCGATCGACATCACGACGGGGCTCTGAGGAATAGAGAACGACCATGGCACTGAAGACATATCGCCCGACATCGCCAGGCCGACGCCAGCTCGTGCTCGTCGACCGCGACCACCTGTGGAAGGGCGCGCCGGTCAAGATGCTCGTCGAGGGTAAGACCAAGACGGGCGGCCGCAACAACCACGGGCGCATCACCATGCGCCACATTGGCGGCGGCCATAAGCAGGCCTATCGCCTCGTGGACTTCCGTCGTCGCAAGTTCGATGTCGAGGGCACGGTCGAACGGCTCGAGTACGATCCGAACCGGACGGCCTTCATCGCGCTCGTCAAGTACACGGACGGCGAGCTCGCCTACATCCTCGCGCCGCAGCGCCTCAATGTCGGTGACAAGGTCGTCGCGGGTAGCGCTGTCGACGTGAAGCCCGGCAATGCCATGCCGCTCTCGTCGATCCCGATCGGCACGATCGTGCACAACGTCGAGCTCAAGGCTGGCCGCGGCGGACAGATCGCGCGCTCTGCAGGCGCTTTCGTGCAGCTCGTCGGCCGCGACGCCGGCTGGGCCGTGCTGAAGCTCAAGTCGGGCGAGACACGGCGTGTGCGCCAGGAGTGCATGGCGACGGTCGGCGCGGTCTCGAACCCCGATCACGGCAACGTCTCGATCGGCAAGGCGGGCCGCACGCGCTGGCTCGGCATTCGCCCGACCGTGCGCTCGGTGATGATGAACCCGGTCGATCACCCGAACGGTGGTCGCACCAAGGGCGGCAAGCACTGGGCGACGCCCTGGGGCAAGCCGACCAAGGGCTTCAAGACGCGCAAGAACAAGGCGACGGACAAGTTCATCGTCCGCTCGCGCAGCGGCAAGAACAAGTAGGAGCATCGATCGTGGCACGTTCTGTTTGGAAAGGCCCGTTCGTCGACGGCTATCTCTTGAAGAAGGCCGAGAAGGTGCGCGGGGGCGGTCGCAGCGAGATCATCAAGATCTGGTCGCGCCGTTCGACGATCCTGCCGCAGTTCGTCGGGCTCACGTTCGGCGTTCACAACGGTCAGAAGCACATTCCCGTGTCCGTCAACGAGGACATGGTGGGGCACAAGTTCGGCGAGTTCGCGCCGACGCGCACCTTCCATGGCCACGGCGGCGACAAGAAAGCGACGAAGGGCAGGTAAGATGGGCAAGCCCAAAGCCGAACGGCGTCTGCCGGAGAACGAGGTCCAGGCCGTGGTGCGCAATCTGCGCATCTCGCCCCAGAAGCTCAACCTCGTCGCCGGGGTGATCCGCTTCAAGAAGGTGAAGACGGCGCTGACCGAGCTCGAGTTTTCGAGGAAGCGCATCGCTGTCGACGTGCGCAAGTGCCTCATGAGCGCGGTCGCCAACGCCGAGAACAACCACGGCCTCGACGTCGACGATCTGATCGTCTCTGAAGCCTGGGTCGGCAAGAACCTCGTCATGAAGCGCTTCCACGCTCGTGGTCGCGGCCGCTCGGGCGGCATCATGAAGCCGTTCTCGCAGCTCACCGTGATCGTGCGCGAGGTTGCGGCCAAGTCCGCGCCCGAGG
>JAEZEZ010000038.1 GCA_023432855.1 Pseudomonadota bacterium
CCCGAGATCGAATCCGGCGATGAGCCCGTCGCCCTCGAGCTTGCGGCACACCGCGGCCGCGTTTCCGCCGCGCACGCGCACGCTGAACTCGTTGAAGAACGGCGCCGGCTCGAACCCCGGCGCGTAGCCCGGCAGCGCGAGGATGCGATCGCGGAGGTAAGTCGCCTTCGCCAGGCACTGCTCGGCCACGCGAACGAAGCCCTGCTTGCCGAGCAGGCTGACGCGAATAGCGAGCGACAGCGCGAGCAAGCCCTGGTTCGTGCAGATGTTGCTCGTGGCTCGCTCGCGGCGGATGTGCTGCTCGCGCGTGGAGAGCGTGAGCACGAAGCCGCGCCGGCCCTCCGCATCGACCGTCTCGCCGGAAAGCCGGCCGGGCATCTGCCGGACGTATCTGGAGCGGGTGGCGAAGAGCCCGACATAGGGCCCGCCGAAGCCGAGCGGGTTGCCGAGGCCCTGGCCTTCGCCGACCACGATGTCCGCCCCCTGCGCCCCCGGCGGCTCCACGAGCCCGAGCGAGACGACCTCGGTGAAGACGGCGACGAGCAGCGCGCCGTGCCGGTGCGCCGCCTCCGCGATCGGCGCGAGGTCGATCAGCCGTCCGTAGAAGGAGGGCGACTGCACGACGACGCAGGACGTCTCGCCGTCGATCGCCGCGAGGATGGCCTCGGTCCCGGCCGGATCGGGCGGCAGGGCCGTGAGCTCGTCCTCGGCGAGATCGGACAGGGTGGCGATCACCTCGCGGTAGTGCGGGTGGAGGCCGCCGGAGACGACCGCCTTGCGCCGCCGGGTGACGCGATGCGCCATCAGCACCGCTTCGCCGGCCGCGGTCGAGCCGTCGTACATGGAGGCGTTCGCCACCTCCATCCCGGTGAGGTTGGCGACCTGGGTCTGGAACTCGAAGAGGTACTGCAGCGTGCCCTGGGCGATCTCCGGCTGGTACGGCGTATAGCTGGTCAGGAACTCCGACCGCTGGATCACGTGGTCGACCGTGGCCGGCACGTGGTGGCGGTAGGCGCCGGCGCCGCAGAAGAAGGGCGCCGACCCCGCGGCTACGTTCCTGCGCGCCAGGGCCGAGAGCTCGCGCTCGACCTCCAGCTCGCCCATGAACCCGGGCAGGTCCACCGTCCCCTCGCGGCGCGCCGAGGCAGGCACGTCCACGAACAGGTCGTCGATCGAGTCCACGCCGATGGCGCGGAGCATGGACTGACGGTCGTCAGCCGTGAGGGGGAGGTAGCGCATGGGGAGCCTTCGGGGAGGATATCAGGCCTAGAGCGAGGCGAGGTAGGCGTCGTAGGCGGCGCGGTCCATCAGGCCGTCGAGCTCCGACGCGTCCTTCACGCGGATCTTCGCGAACCAGCCCTCGCCCTCGGCGTCGGAGTTGACGGTTTCAGGCGCGGAGGCCAGCGCCTCGTTGCCCTCGACCACTTCGCCGGAGACCGGGGAATAGACGTCGGAAGCCGCTTTCACGCTCTCGACGACGGCGAAGCTGTCGCCCTTGCCGACGTCCTTGCCGGCCTGGGGGGTCTCGACGAACACGACGTCGCCCAGTTGTTCGGCGGCGTATTTGGTGATGCCGACGGTGGCGATGTCGCCCTCGACGGCGACCCACTCGTGGTCCTTGGTGAAGCGCATTGAGGGGCCCTCTCAGACGGTTGTTTCGGGTTTGCGATGGAAGCGTTTCTGCACGAACGGCATGGCGACCACCTCGGCCGCCTGCTGACGACCGCGGACGATGACCTTCAGTTCCGTGCCCAGTTCGGACAGGCCCGGCGGCACATAGCCCATGGCGATGTTGTGGCCCAGCGTCGGCGACGGACCGCCGGAGGTCACCTTGCCCACCACCAGGCCGTCGCTGTCGGCGATCTCGGCGCCTTCGCGGGCGGGAGCGCCTTCCTTGACGCGCAGGCCGACCCGCACCCGGCTCACGTCGCCGGCGTGCTCGCTCAGGATGCGGCTCGCGCCGGGGAAGTCGGCGGCCTCGCGGCGGCGCTTGCTGACCGCGAAGCCCAGGGAGGCCTCGATGGGGCTGGTCGTCTCGTCGGCGTCGTGGCCGTAGAGCGGCAGGCCGGCTTCGAGCCGCAGGCTGTCGCGGGCGCCCAGGCCGATCGGCTTGACCCGCGCATCCTCGAGCAGGGTGTTCCAGATGCGCGCGGCGTCGGCCGCCGGGACGGAGATTTCGAAACCGTCCTCGCCGGTGTAGCCCGAGCGCGAGACGTAGCAGTCGACGCCGAAGAGCTTCAGCTTGCGGCTGTCCATGAAGCCCATTTCGGGCAGATCGGCGCTGTGTTTCGCCATCACCTCGACGGCCTCGGGCCCCTGGATGGCGAACAGGGCGCGGTCCTCCAGCCGGACCAGCTTCGCGTCGCCCTGGAAGCCCGCCTCGAAGCGGGCGAAGTCGGCGTCCTTGCAGGCGGCGTTGACCACGACATAGAGGCCGTCCTCGGCGCCCGCGGGCTTGGCCGCCATAAGGTCGTCGAGGATGCCGCCCTCGTCGTTCAGCAGCACGGAGTAGCGCTGCTTGCCGACCTTCAGGCCCTGGTAGTCGCCGCAGCAGAAGCGCTCGAACTGGGCGACGGCGTCGGCCCCCTCAACCCACGCCTGGCCCATGTGGGAGACGTCGAACAGTCCGGCGTGCTCCCGCGTCCAGCGGTGCTCGGCAAGCACGCCCTCATACTGGACCGGCATCTCGTAGCCGGCGAAGGGCACGATGCGGGCGCCCAGCGCCACGTGGGCGTCATGGAGGGGGGTGCGCTTGAGGTCGGCGTTCGCTTCAGACATCGGCTTCTCCAACAAGGACGCGTCCGCGGACGGTCTGACCGCCCCGACACGCCCCCGCTGTCCTGAAAGCCTGAGAGATTCCGAACGGCGAGAACCGTCCTTGCTCCGTCGGCGAGCCCGCGAGGGCTGCTTTCCAGCGTCTATCGCGCCTCGCGGTCCTTTTGCCTGAGCGTTTCCGGGGCGGTTGCGCCTTCGGCGTCGGAGGTGAGTCCGATCTCTCCCGCGAGAGCGCGCGGACCCTGTGTGAGAGCCCTTCTGGAGTCAAGCGCGACGGCCAACAACTCCTAGCCGCCCGCGCGCTCGCACCTTCGCCAATTGCGAAGGGCATCTTCTGCGTTCGTCAGCGCCTGTTGAAACCTCGCGTCGCGCCCCGCTGTATCAAGGGTGTAGCGCCCCGACCCCAAATCCTCATCAGCGGCGTCGCCGACCACCGAGATCTCAACGTGACGAGCCGGGCCGAGGGCCCCGATAAGGTCGGCATTCTCGGTAGCGTCCGATCCAACGAAGGCGAGTGGCACAGCCCCTCCGATGGCGACGGCGTTGGAACGCCCAGCGCGATGCTCGGCCATCATCCGGGCGTATAGTTGCCATGCGCGCCGCCAATCGCCCGCTCCGTCGACGCGCACTCGGATTTCGGCAGCAGCCGACTTTGGCGGCGTCTCCAGCGGCACGACGTGGAGGAATGTCACATCGGTCAGCCGGCCGATGGACCGCCCCTCAATTTCATAGGCAAGCCCGAGGATTGGCCATTCATCGCCGCCGTCCGGAGCAATCCCCCAACGGGCTCTCCGGAACACCACTCTCCCATGGTCGTCGACACCGATGTCGACGGAGACGTTGGCGATTTGGTCCTTGTCGAAGTCTCCGGTGCAAACCCTGTCGGCGGAAGCGGGAGAAGCGGCAAGGGAAACGACGGTGGCGCTCAGGCTGGCCAACAAATTCCGCATCGACGAGCTGCCCCCCGGCGCCGCAATGCTCGGCGCCATTAGGGAGGCTGTGCACATGGCCACGCCAAGTCAATGTGCCCTAGCCGCTTGTCGGCAGAATCGGCAGACCGTGAATGGTCTTCGAGCCTAGCCTCTTAGGGAGCCTTGCCATGAGCCACGTGCTGGACTGCATCGGGAGCACGCGCCTGGTTCCGCTGAACCGCATCGGGCCCGAGAACGGCGCGCGCATCCTGGTCAAGCTGGAGAGCGAGAACCCCACGGGCAGCATGAAGGACCGCATGGCGCTGGCCATGGTCGAGGCGGCCGAGGCCGACGGTCGGCTGAAGCCCGGCCAGCCTGTGGTCGAGTACACCGGCGGCTCCACCGGCGTGTCCCTGGCGCTGGTCTGCGCCGTGAAGGGCTACCCCCTGCACATCGTCAGCTCCGACGCCTTCGCCCGCGAGAAGCTCGACCACATGCGCATACTCGGCGCCGAGATGACCATCATCGAAAGCGAGGGCGGCGGCATGACCGGCAAGCTGACCCGCGACATGGTCGAGGCGGCGCGCAGGATCGCGCAGGAGACCGGCGGCTTCTGGACCGACCAGCTGAACAACGCCGACCAGCTGACCGCCTATCACCGCATGGCCGAGGAGATCTGGGACCAGACGGACGGACGCATCGACGCCTTCGTGCAGGCCACGGGCACCGCGGCCTGTGTCCGCGGCAACGGGGAAGCGCTGCGGCGGATGAAGCCGGACGTCCGGATCGTCGCGGTGGAGCCTGCGGAATCCCCCGTGCTGTCGGGCGGCCCATCGGGTTCGCACAAGATCGACGGGGTCGGGGCGGGCTTCGTGGTGCCGCTGTGGCGCGAGGACGCAGCCGACGCCATCGAACAGGTCTCCACCGAGGAGGCGAACGCCATGGCGCTGAGGCTGGCGCGCGAGGAGGGCCTGTTCGGCGGCAGTTCGACCGGGGCCAACGTGGTGGCGGCGCTGCGGGTGGCGGAAGGCCTTGGAGCCGGCGCGACCGTGGTCACGGTCCTGTGCGACACCGGCATGAAGTACCTGAAGACGTTCGGCGCCCTGACCGACTAGGCGGCCATGTAGGCGTCCACCGACGCCAGGTGCTTCGCCTTCTCCGCGACCGGCAGGAACGACCCCTCGAAGCTGTTCCTCGCCAGGGTGGCGAGCGCCTCGCGCGACAGGCCCGTCGCCTTGGCCAGCTCGACGTAGTTCGCGCCGACATAGCCGCCGAAATAGGCCGGGTCGTCGGAATTGATCGTCGCCCTGATTCCCAGCTCCAGCATGCGCGGGATCGGGTGGTCCTTCAGGTCCTTCACCACGCAGAGTTTCAGGTTCGACAATGGGCAGACCGTGAGGGTCATCCGCTCCCTGACGATCCGGCGGACGAGGTCTTCGTCCTCCAGCGCGCGGTTGCCGTGATCCATGCGGTCGATGTGCAGCAGGTCCAGCGCTTCACGGACGTACTCCGGCGGGCCCTCTTCGCCGGCGTGGGCCACGCGCCTGAGACCGCGCGCTGCGGCGGCGGCGAAGACGCGCCGGAACTTCGACGGCGGGTGGCCGACCTCGGAGGAGTCGAGGCCTACGCCCTCGATGCGGTCGAGGTACGGCTCGGCCTGACGCAGGGTCTCGAAGGCGCCGTCCTCGTCCAGGTGACGCAGGAAGCAGAGGATGAGCTTCGAGGTGATCCCGTGCCTCGCCTCCGCCTGCGCCATGCCGGCCAGCAGGCCGTCCGCCACGACGGCGAAGGGCACGCCGCGGTCCGTGTGGGTCTGGGGGTCGAAGAAGATCTCGGCGTGGCGCACCCCGTCGGCCGCGGCGCGGTCGAAGTAGGCCGCCGCCATCTCGCGGAAGTCCTCCTCGGTCTGCAGCACGCCTGCCCCCTGGTAGTAGATGTCCAGGAAGTCCTGGAGGTTGGAGAAGGCGTAGGCCGCCCTCACCTCCTCCACGGTCCGGAACGGCAGGGCGATGCGATTGCGCCGCGCCAACTCAAACATCAGCTCGGGCTCGAGGCTGCCCTCGATGTGCAGATGCAGTTCCGCCTTGGGCAGGCCGGCGACGAAGGTTTCGAGGTCGGTCATGCAGGACCCTCCTGCTGAAAACCTATTCAACCGCTCATCCCCGCGAAAGCGGGGACCCAGTGATTTCCAGCGTCCGCACAGGCAAAGGCCTGGGTCCCCGCGTCCGCGGGGATGAGCGGAGGACCAGTTACATCTGCTCCGGAACCCCGATCCCGAGCAGGTCCAGGCACAGCTCCAGCTGCTTCAGCGTGGTCTGCGCCAGGCTCAGGCGCGAAGCGCGGGTGGCGGCGTCGGGCGCGGCCAGCACCGGGCAGGCGGCGTAGAACTTCGAGAAGCTCTGCGCCACTCGATAGGCGTGCTCGGCGATGAAGTTCGGCGCCCGCTTGTCGTAGGCTTCCTGCAGCGCCGTCTCGAAGGCGTCGAGCGTGAGGACCAGGTCCCGCTCGGCCGGTTTGGCGACGACGATCTCGCCCGCCTGGGCGCCCTCCCCTTCCGCCTTGCGCAGCAGGGATTTGATGCGCACCGCCTGGTAGAGCAGGTAGGGGCCGGTCTTGCCCTCGAAGCTGGTGAAGCGGTCGAGATCGAAGACGTAGGAGGTGCCGCGCCAGTTCGACAGGTCGGAGAATTTCAGCGCCGCGACCGCCACCTTGTGGGCGATGGCCTCGAACTCTTCGGCCGGCAGGTCTTCGCCCAGACCGGCCTCATGCAGGCGGGCGCGCGCCTTCTCGCGAGTCATCTCGATCAGGTCGCCGAGCTTGAGCACGCCGCCCGCGCGGGTCTTGAACGGCTTGCCGTCGGGCCCGTTCATGGTGCCGAAGCCCAGGTGCTCGAGCGAGCCTTCGGCGGCGTAGCCCGCCAGGTAGGCGGCGCGGAAAACCTGTTCGAAGTGATCGCCTTGCCGCGCATCGACGACGTAGAGGATGAGCTCCGCGTCCTGCTCCTGGCGACGGTCCAAGATCGTGGCCAGGTCGGTGGTGCCGTACATGGCCGAGCCCTCGGAGGAGAGCACCAGCAAGGGCGGCACCTTCTTGCGGTCGTCCTCGCGAGCGACGTGGACCACCAGGGCGCCCTGGTCGGGAACGGCCAGCCCCTTCGCCTTCAGGTCCTCGACCATGTCGGGGATCAGCGGGTCGGCGTCGCTCTCGCCCTTCCAAAGGTCGAAGTGCACGTCGAGCGCGGCGAAGTCGCGCTTCAGCGCGGCCATCGATACATCGTGCATGTGCTTCCACAGCGCGCGATAGCCGGGGCGGCCGGACTGCAGGTCCATGGTGGCCTTGCGGGCGCGGTCGCGGAACTCCGCATCTTCCTTGGCGCGCGCTGCGGCAGCCGGATAGAGGCGCTCGAGGTCCTCCAGCGTCACCGGGCTCTCGGCCGGGAACGGACCGTCCCCCTCGGCCATGAAGGCCTCGCCACGGCCCTCGTCGCCGAGCGCGACGATGAGCAGGCCCATCTGGAAGCCCCAGTCCCCGAAGTGGGCGTCGCCCCAGACCTGATCGCCGCGGAAGCGGAACAGGCGCTTGATCGACTCGCCGATGATGGAGGCGCGCAGGTGGCCCACGTGCATGGGCTTGGCGACATTGGGCCCGGCGTAGTCGACCACCACGCGGCGGGGCTGATCGACGATGCCGGCGCCGGCGCGCTCATCGCCGGCCACCGCGTTCGCGCGGTCGGCGAGCGCCGCGTCCGCGAGGCGGAAATTGATGAAGCCCGGGCCGGCGATCTCGAGCGACGCGAGCCGCGGATCGTCCTTCAGCCGCCCGACCACGCGGCCGGCGATCTCGCGCGGGTTGGCTTTCGCGGCCTTGGCGGCGGCCAGGGCTCCGTTGCACTGGAAATCGGCCAGGTCGGGCCGGTCCGAGGCCGTCACCCGTCCGTAGTCCGCGGACAGCCCCTCGGCGGCGAAGGCGGCGGCGGCCGCTTCGCCCAGGGCCGCTTTCAGGTCGCTCATTGCTGTCCGGTCTGGCCTGCGTTGACGCGGAACCGGCGGCCCTCGCGGTTGAACTGGGCCATCTGGGGGGTCACGTCGAAGCCGACCAGGATCTCGAAGTTCGAGCCGCTGACGGTGGCGGAGGCGCGGGGAATGGTCAGGCCCTCGATGACCTGCTCGGCTATGGCCCGGTCCGATCCACCCTCGAACTGGGTCGGGAGCTCGAAGTACTGCTTGTGCAGGACCGCGCGGTTACGCTCGGTCACCGCGATCCACCAGCGATAGGTCTTGTTCGACCTGGACGCCTTCGGCCCCTTGCCGAGGGCGAAGGCGACGGACATGTCGACGCGGATCGGCTCATCGCTCTCGTAGGCGCAACGGGATTCGACGCCCTGGATCTCGCCGGTATAGGCGACATCGGAGGTCACCTCGCGTTCGCCGGTGAACTCCACGTAGCGGGCCGCGTCGTAGAGGATCTTCACATAGGGGCACGGCCCCTGGGCGCGCACTCGCGCCAGCGGAGCCGGACCGCGCGCGCGGCGACGGTCTTCGCGCGCCTTGGCCTCTTCCTGCTTGCGCTTTTCGCGCTCCTGGCGCTCCGCTCGCTCGCGTCGGGTCTGGGCGTCGGCGTGGTCCACCGGCATGGCGGCCGTCGCCAAAAGGGTCACGGCCAGGATGGAGAGAAGGCGCCGCATGCTGTAATCCGCCCAAATTGATGCCGCCCGCGATGCGGGCGTTCCGACTTGACCGAGTGATAAAGGCTAATCCGCGGCCTCGCAACGAAGCGCGCGGCCTCTTAAGTTGTCGCCGATGAACGCGCCCTTTCAGCCACGCCGCCCCCTGCGCCTGATCCTCGTCGCGCCGCGCGGATTCTGCGCCGGCGTGGACCGGGCCATCCAGATCGTGGAACGGGCGATCGAGAAGTACGGCGCGCCGGTCTATGTCCGCCACGAGATCGTGCACAACAAGCATGTGGTTGAGCGCCTGAAGGCCCAGGGGGCCGTCTTCGTCGACGAGCTGGACCAGGCGCCGGACGACCGGCCCATGGTCTTTTCCGCCCACGGCGTGCCCAAGTCGGTCCCCGCCGAAGCCCAGCGGCGGCGGATGTTCTACCTCGACGCCACCTGTCCGCTGGTCTCCAAGGTGCATCTCGACGCGGAGCGGCACTTTCGCGAAGGGCTGGAGATCGTCCTCATCGGCCATGCCGGCCACCCGGAGGTGGAAGGCACGATGGGCCAGCTGCCCGACGGCGCCATCAGCCTGATCGAGACGGTCGAGGACGCCGCCGCCTTCCAGCCGCGGGATCCCGGACGACTGGCCTACGTCACCCAGACCACCCTC
Organism: Pseudomonadota bacterium; assembly: GCA_023432855.1. Lineage (GTDB taxonomy): Bacteria > Pseudomonadota > Alphaproteobacteria > Caulobacterales > Caulobacteraceae > JAEZEZ01. The sequence continues at coordinate 9,017 of JAEZEZ010000038.1, forward strand.
TCGGTGGACGACACCATCGGCATTCTGGACGTCCTGAAGCAGCGCTTCCCCGCGATCCACGCGCCACACAAGGAAGGGATCTGCTACGCCACGACGAACCGCCAGGAAGCGGTCAAGGGCATAGCGGCGGACTGCGACCTTGTCCTCGTGGTCGGCTCGCAGAACTCCTCCAACTCCCTGCGGCTGGTGGAGGTGGCGCTCAAGGCCGGCGCCCGCGACGCGCGGCTGATCGATGACGCGGCGGCGGTGGACTGGCGCTGGTTCGAGGGCGTCGCAACGGTGGGCGTCACCGCCGGCGCCTCGGCCCCCGAGACCCTGGTCGAGGCGCTGGTCGCTGCGATCGCGTCGAGGTTCGACGTCGCGGTCGAGGAAGACACCGGCGCGCGGGAGGCCGTGACCTTCAAGCTGCCCCGCGCCGTGGCGGACTAGGCGGGCGAGCTGTTGGCCGATATCCACGCCGCCAAGGCGTCGATATCGATATCTCCCGCCGCCACCGAGACCATTACGCGCGTCGTCTCGACGCGGTCCGCACGCAGGCGCAGGCCGTTCTCCGCCAGGAAAAGCAGCAGGCACGTGAGGGCGGCTCGCTTGTTTCCATCGACGAACGGATGGTTGGCGGACATGGCCACCGCATAGGTGGCGGCCAGGACGCAGGGATCGACGGTTCCTTCATACTGGAAACGGTTCACCGGACGCATGAGCGCGGATTCCAGCAGGCTTTCGTCCCGCACTCCTTCGGCGCCGCCATGCAGAGCCAGGCTACGCGCGTGGAGCGCAAGCAGCGCCTCTTTGCGGATCCAGACGGGTTCGCTCACGCCACTATTTGGCCAAGGCGCGGAAGGTGTCGCGATACTCGTCCATCAGATCCTCACCGAGTGCGATCTGGCGGGCGACTTCCGGGTCGTAGGGCGATAGACGCATCGACCCATCGGGGGCCTTGGTGAGATACAGCGTATCTCCCTTGCCGATTCCCAAATCGGTCAGAGCCTCTTTGGGGAGGATCACCCCGACGGAATTTCCGATCTGCGTAAGCTTCAAGGATACCATGGACCTGCTTCCTTCCCGCCTGCGGATTATAACAGACGTAATAACATCCAGCCAGGCGCCGCGCAGATGACCGAAACGCGCGTTGCGATCTTCACCGACGGCGCCTGCCGCGGAAATCCCGGCCCCGGCGGCTGGGGCGCCATCATGATCTCCGGCGGCCACCGCAAGGAAATCTGGGGCGGCGAGGCCCTGACCACCAACAACCGCATGGAGATGACGGCCGCCATCATGGCGCTGGAGGCGCTGAAGCGGCCGTGCAGGGTCGAGCTTCACACCGACAGCAAGTACCTGCTGCAGGGCATCACCGAGTGGCTCCCCGGCTGGAAGGCGCGGGGGTGGCGGACCGCCGACAAGAAGCCGGTGAAGAACGAGGACCTGTGGAAACGGCTCGACCAGGCGCGCCTGCGCCACGACGTGACGTGGAAGTGGGTCAAGGGCCACGCCGGCCACGAACTGAACGAGCACGCCGACGCCCTGGCGAACCGGGGCATCGACGAACTGCCGTCGGGCTGAGCCGCCGGGTTTCTAGGCCGTCCTGACCTTCAGGCGCGAGCCGGACACGCCGGTGACGACGACCCGGGTGCCGGGCGCCAGGTCCCCGCCCTCCTCCAGATCGGCCTGCCACTCGGAGCCGTCGACGAAGGCGCGGCCGTGCCCGTCGACGAACGGGCCGGCCGCATTGCCGATCTTGCCGATCATCCGCAGGGTCTGGTCGTTGATGTCCCCGCCCTCCCCCTGGATCTGCTTCACCAGCTTCCGGGAAGCCAGGGTGGAGCCGATGGTCAGGACGGCGAACAGGGCGATGTCGATTTCCGGCCCGGTCTGCCCCGTCAGGGTGACAAGGGCGACGACGCCTGCGGAAGCGGCGGACCACAGGAGCCAGCCGGACCCGGTGCCGACCTCGATGGCCAGCAGGACCGCCCCCAGGCCCATCCAGATCCAGAAGGGATGGGCGGCGTACAGTTCCAGTAGGGACTGCATCGAAGTCTCTTTCTCCTAGCGGCGCGGCGTGCGCGCGTCCTGCTGCTGGGTGCGCGCCGTGTTCACGAGTTCGCCCACGCCGGCGAGGGCGCCGACGAGGGAGCCCATCTCGGCCGGCACGATGACGGTCTTCTGCTGCGGCGAGTTGGCCAGCTGGGCGAACGCGTCGACGTATTTCTGGGCCACGAAGTAGTTGATGGCGTTGACGTCGCCGCGGGCGATGGCCTC
>JAEZEZ010000046.1 GCA_023432855.1 Pseudomonadota bacterium
GCTGTCAAGGACGCGGCCGCAGGCCGCGTCGCATCGCGGCGGCGCAAAGCGCCGTCCTTGACAGCCCCGGCCCCGGGCGCAGCATCCCATCATGAGGATTGGGGGACATACGAACCCCCCGCAGGGATCAGTTCGCGTTTAGCCCCATCTCCCGCGACTGCAGCTTCAGCTTCCAGCGCGTTTCCATTTGGCCGATCTCCTCCGCGGTCGCCGACGAGCCCGCCACTTCCAGGATGGAGACCTGATAGTCGCTAAGGTCGCGCGCTTTCAGCCGCACATTGCCGCCATGGCCCGTGGCCGCGTACTCCTTCCAGCGCCCCCAGAAACCCCCCGCGCCATCGGCCTTGCCTACGTACTGTTCCCGCGTGCGCGGACAGGTGAGCAGGTACACGCCCCGGCCGTGCCGCAGCATCTCCACCCACGCCGGCGGCAGCATGGACAATTCCGACAGCGGCCGGAGGAGCTCCAGATAGCCGGGGAATTCGGGGTCCTTGTAGGTCTCGTAGAGCTCAGTGATCGGCTTGGCGGTGGTCCCGCGCTGTACCCAGCTGCGCGTCCCCTCACCCCACCGGATGAACAATCGTGTCGAGTACTCGGCCAGTTGCGGCAACGGCTCGCAACGGTAGAGGTCATGGCGCTCGGGAAAGAGTTCGGCCCCCGTCAATGGGTCTGTCGCCCCAATGGGTGCGGGACCGATCAGGGAGCCCGCGTACATGCCCAGAAAGATGGTGCGGCCGCCCGGCAGGCCGGCGAAAGCCGCCCAGTGCGGACGAGCGAAGATCGTTCTCTGCTTCTGAATCTGGATGCTCTGATAAACCTCCAGGTCCTCGCGCCGCGTTCGCCATGCGATCAGCGGATCGACGCCCGCGCCGGGCCTGTGCCGCAGCAGTATCGTCTGCCCGAGGTCGAAACCGGCGTCCGTGAGCAGGGTCTGGAAGAGGAGGGGCATACTCAGCTACCCGCCACGATCCTCGGAATCCGGGGCACCGGGCATGGCCATATCGTAGAGGCGCTCGCCCTCGAAGCACCAGTACTCAAACCCGTTGACCGTAGGCCAAGTGTAGCCCATCCGCCGGATCACGATCATGGCGGCGCCCGACAGGGTCAGCTCCTCCCCTTCAAAGAGCACCTTGCGGGGACCTGCCACGGTACAGGTAATCTCGGGATCCTTAGCGAATTCGAGGACCGTCCCAGGCTTCAGGCCTAACTTCTCGAAGGTGCGCCGTTCCGCCCGCACGCGAGTCTGTTCGATTGCCTGCCGCTGAGCCGGAGTGATCGACTGCTCCGCGTCCGAGGGGGTGACGTTCTCGACGGCGACCAACTCGATGATCGCCTTCACGAGGTCCGGCTCGGCGGTAAAGAACTCGCGGTTTCCCCGAACGCGCTTCTCGCCGAACACGAAGTGGAGCGTGCGCTCAAGTCGGCGGCAGTCGGGGACCTTGGCGGAGTAGTAGCATTCAAAGGGCAGCGGCAACGAGGTGTTGTCCAACCCCTTCACCCGCACTGCGACGTCATTCTGATGTGTCATCCCGACCTTGATGTAGCCGGGCATGGCCGCATTTGTGAGGATGTAGACAATGCCTTCGCTCATGCCTGTTCCCTAATGCTGAAGATCAATAGGCTGGCAATCGTCCCATCCGCCGTGCGTGTGAGGTGCTATTCAGGATTCTCCAAACGCTGGCCGTTAGCTCCGCTAGCTTAGCCACTTGGGCTTCGCCGCTTGGTTCAATCCAAGGGTAGCCGCCAGCGTAATGCGCCAGCAGAGCGGTATGGCGATTATCTCGCCAATCTCGCCGCCCTACGGTTGAATCAAATCCCACCGCTGCCAGATCGTTGCGCAAGGGATCAAGTCGCGCCCGGTGCGCGCTTGCTTCCCCGGCTCTCACGCCGATGGGGTTCATCTGAACGCGAACGCAGATGTCCAAAGGCTTGTGTGCGTCCACGAATGTCGTACGGTGATCCTCTGGATCATAGAGCAGCCCGATTGAAGCGCGTTCTTCCGGGGATGAGTAGATCGTCACTCTACCCCAGTGGTCGGCGACAAAGGCACTATTTAGTCCGGGAACACCATCGGCCTGATTAGCCGCCAACACACCCTCGCATTGCTGCCGAGCCGCCCGTCGGAGCGGTTCGGAATACCCAAAGCGACCACCTTTTTCACGCGCACCAAGAAGGCGGGCGTAGTCGGCTGCCATCTCCAGGGTGATCCGTTCCGTTCGCCCCAAGCCTTTCTGGTCCATGAACGCCAAGAGCTGGCGAGTTACGTCAGATGACGAGCCTTCGAGAGTCTCCCGCAGTTCGGGCCATCGGATAGCGTTAGCCCGAACACCCTTGGCGCATAGACCGGCAATCATCGCGGTTCGAGCTTGGGCCACATGCCTACGGTTTAGACCTAGGAAGGTAAGAAAGGGCTGCGTTGCTCCACCTGCGGTTTTTGCATCTAGGGCCGCCCCGTATCCCTTCAGCTGGCGAAGGTTCAAGGGAGCATCCCACTTGTTTTCCACCCAGATCTCGAACTGTCCGCTCTTGCGGGTGGCGCCTCGGACAATGACGTCCGGGATCCAGCGCTTGCCAGATTTCTCGTCTGCCAATTGCGATTGAGTAATGACTTCGGAGATGCTGGCATCTCGAACCAATCCGCCCGTTAAACAGAGCACGGCCTCGGATTGAATGGATGCGTCTGACTCCAACGCGTGGGCGATCGCTTCGGTCAGGAAGTTTTCCGAATGCGTGAAATTCGCGCGCGGTTTGTAGGTGAAAAGCCGGCTGAAGAGGTTTTTGGGCGAAGGTTCCAACACGTCTCGCTCCCTAAGCCGCCCGCCGCGCCGCGCACGTCCCGTTCGGCGGCGCCACGACCCGGCCGTACCGCGCCAGGGTCGCCAGTACCTGGGCCACGCGCTGCTCGATGCGCTTGCCGCCGCGCTTGAAGCTGCGGGCGATGGCGGCGGGGTCGAGGGGGCGTTCGGCGGGCTGTTCGACGTCGAGGCCCGCCAGCGACAGCTGGCCTTCCAGCGCCTTGCCCTTGCCGGGCAGGCGCGACTGCTTGGCCTCCAGGATGAAGCAGCCGCGCTTGTAGAGGTCGATCCGCAGGGTCGAGGCGGCCCGTTCGCTCTCGCTCTCGCGCCGCTTCACCGCCCGTTCGAAGACGTAGTCGTTGTTGGCCGTGGTGGCGTCGGCCGGGTCCGGCCGGGGCACGCCCAGCACGTCGCACAGCTCCGCCAGGAACATGGTGTAGTTCGCCCGCTCGGCCCCGCCCTCGCGGTCGGTCCAGCGCCCGATGAAATGCTCGACGTCCATGCCTGCGCGTCAATCCCCCGGCGCCACGCTATACAATTTCGCCGTGTGGACAAACGAGAGCCTGATGCCCTCCCCCCTCATCGCCGCCTACCTGGCCACCACCTACGCCTACACCGGGCCCGACGGGGTCGAGGTGCGGCTGCGGGTGGGCGAGGCGAACACGTCGCTGGGGGCGCTGATGGCGGCGCGCGCGGTCGCGGGCGCCGCCTTCATCACGGCCTTCAACCCGCGCTCGCGGCCCGCGGCGCCCGCCGTCAACGAAGCGGCCCAGGCGCGGCTGCGCGCGGCGCTGGAGACGGCGGGGGCGGAGGTGTTCGAGGGCGAGGGCCGCGGGGATGGCGGCGGCGACGGGGCCGACTGGCCGCCCGAGCCGAGTTTTCTGGCGCTGGGGCTGTCGTTCGCCGAGGCGGGGCGGCTGGCCGTGGCGTTCGAGCAGACCGCCATCCTGTACATGGGCGCCGACGCCGTGCCGCGGCTGTGCCTGGGCTACGCCGGCGGGGTGTGAGGGGCCGGGAGGAGCGTTTGCCCCCTCCTCCGGAGCATTCCGGCCGCTGGAGGAAGATTCCGGATCAAACCGGCCGGGTCCGGCGCCTGCGGGGCCTCTGCGCACTCCCATCCCCTCGCCCGCCGTCGCCCCCGCGCAGGTACGCCGTCGCCCGGCCATCAGGCCCGGTGCAGGGAGGCGGCGCCGGCCCGGACCGGCGCTTCGGCGCCGATTCGGGGCGCCGGCCGCCCGGCGACGGGCCGGCCCATGAGCCTGGAGCGCCCTTTTCATGACCCATGACCGAGCCTGAAGCGCCGGCGTACGGCGCTCCGGCAGGTCGGGCGAGGGGGTCGTTGGGGATACCGATGGATCGCTTCGGGTGACCGATCGATCGCGCCGGGTGACCGATGAGTGTCGCAGGCCGACCGGAAAAATCCAGTCAGATTTGCCGTTAAGACGACAGATGCGGTCGCCGGTCGCCGGGCCAGGCCGTCGCGTCGGCGTGGACGCGGACCGGGGTCCCGAGCGTGCGCGCGTCGCCTCCCGAACAGGGAAGCAGATGGGCGTTAGGCGTGCAATATCAATGACTTGTGTTTACGCCGCTTCCGCGCCCCTGGCGCCGCCCAGGCCCTGCATGATGATCCGGTTGACGTCGACCAGATCCTGGATGTCCTCCTCCTTCCGCATGACTGCGGAGGTGTGCTTCGCGACCCAGATGGACAGGGAGATGATCTGGGCCCGGGCCGCCTCGGGCAGGGTGTTGGAGGGGTCGGCGCAGTCGGTCGCCAGCGCCGACCACAGCCGCCGGTTCCAGTCGAGCGCGTCGATCCGGGCCTTGAAATCATTGGGGTCGGCCTTGGCCGCCTCCATCAGGGCGCGCGTCACCTGGCCGAACAGCCGGTACTCGGCCTCGCGCGGGTTCTCAGCCCGCTGCGCGGCGCTCTGGTAGGCTTGTAACGACATCCCCCAACCTCGCGTCTTCGTATTCTATAAGCTTCCGGCACGTCATCAGCGCCTTGTAGTACTCGCGGGCCATCACGTGCTTCGAAATGGAGACGCAGTCGGCCAGGACGTCGGGATTGCGGATGACGCTCATGAATTCACCGACCCGGCGGACGAACTCGTCGTAGTACTGGTCGGCCCCGGCCTCATCCAGGTACATCATCATCACCGGGAAGTAGACCCGGCGCGCCGGCGAGGTGACTTCCTCGGCCTGCATGATGTCCTTCTCGCGCAGCACCGACGCCTTGTTCTGCAGCACCAGGACCCCGCGCCGGTCCCCGTTCTGGACCACCGCCCCGTTGAGGACGAAGCGCTCGCCCGGCTTCAGCGACAGTTTCAAAGGCATGTTCGCATCCCCCTACACCCGTAGCTTCCGCGGGCTGAAGCAGTCTTGAACAGACATGGTTAACGGGGCCTTTAACCCCTGCGCAGACATGGTTAGCGCGCCCTTAAGGATTCGCCCCCGAGGGTGGCCCGAACCCCTGTGCCCGGAGGCCCGAATGGCCCTGAACGCCGCCCCCGCCCCGCTCGACGAGAGCGTCCAGAACCTGGGCGCCGCGCCCTGCGAGCTGCGCCCGGACGCGCCCCTGGCGGGCGATGCGGCCGGCGCCGCCGCCATCGGCCGGCTCAAGCAGCTCATGGGCGAACTGAAGCAGCAGGCCGCCACGCCGCTGCTGCAGGAGGCGGTCGAGGCGGTGCGCGCCGACGACTGGCCGCGCGGCGCATCCCTTGCCCTGCAAGCCCTGCAGATCGACGAGGAGCAGGGCCTGGGCTGGTGGCTGCTGGCCATCTGCCGGGAGAAGGCGGGCGACTACCGCACCGCCATCAGCTGCTACGAATCGGCCCTGAAGCTCCTGCCCGACCACGCCGAGATCGCCAACGACCTCGGCCGCCTCGCCTACATGCTGGGGCTGAAGGACGTGGCGGCCAAGCTGTTCGCCCACTTCCTGGCCCGCTATCCGGGCCATCCGGAAGGCGCCAACAACCTGGCCTGCGTGCTGCGCGACGCCGAGCGGTTCGACGAGGCGATCGACCTGCTCAAGCCGGTGATCTTCGCCAATCCGGAAGCCGCCCTGCTGTGGAACACGCTGGGCACAATCCTCAACGAACAGGGGGAGATGGAGCAGTCCGTCACCTTCTACGACGAGGCGCTCCGCATCGACCCGGACTTCGCCAAGGCCCGCTACAATCGCGCCAACGCAAGGCTTTCCCTGGGCGACACGGCCGGTTCCCTGCGCGACCTGGATCTCGCCCTGCCCCTGGCTGCGCCAGGCGGCGAGGCAGCGATGATGAAGCTGGCCCGCTCGGCCATCCTGCTGTGCGCGGGAGAGGTCGCGAGCGGCTGGGACGAGTACGAGGCCCGGCTGGATCCCGCCTTCGGCGACGTCACCCACTACGCCGTCGACCGCCCCCGCTGGCAGCCCGGCGACGACCTCTCCGGAAAGTCACTTGTCGTCGTCGGCGAGCAGGGGCTGGGCGACGAGGTCATGTTCGCCAACGTCCTGCCGGACGTGGTGGAGGCGCTGGGCGAGGACGGCCGCCTGACCCTGGCGGTGGAGCGCCGACTGGTCGGCCTGTTCAGGCGGTCCTTCCCGGGCGCGGTGGTGGGTGAACACCTTACCTGCAAGGTGGACAACCACGTCATCCGCGCCGCCCCCTTCGTCGAGGACTGGGACGCCATCGACGCCTGGACGCCGATCGCGTCCCTGCTCCGCAGCTTCCGCCGGTCGGTCCCGGCCTTCCCCGACCGGACGCGTTTCCTGAGGGCCGATCCCGCCCGCGTCGAGCACTGGCGCGGCGTCCTCGCCGGCCTCGGAGACGCCCCCAAGGTCGGCCTGCTGTGGAAGAGCCTGAAGCTCGACGCCTCGCGCCGCCGCTATTTCTCCCCCTTCGACCAGTGGCGACCGGTCCTGGAGACGCCCGGCCGCATCTTCGTCAACCTCCAGTACGGCGACTGCGCCCGCGAACTGGCCCAGGCGCGCGACGCCGGGTTCGAGATCTGGAATCCGCCCGGCATCGACCTGAAGGAAGACCTGGACGACGTCGCCGCCCTGGGCTGCGCGCTCGACCTCGTCATCGGGCCGGCCAACGCCACCACCAATATCGCCGCCGCCTGCGGCGCCCCGGTGTGGCTGATCTCCACCCCCGGGGCCTGGCCGCGGCTGGGTTCGGACGCCTACCCCTGGTATCCCCAGGCCCGGGTCTTCACGCCTCAGGCCTTCAACCGTTGGGACGGCGTGATGGCCGAGGTCGCCGAGGCGCTCCGCCACGCCCTCTGAGGCGGAACGCATCGCCCGCCTTGGCCGTTTGCTCCTCACCAAGAGGAGGCGTCCATGGCAGCCGACACCTACGAGCCCGACGAGCAGGACCAGTCCGAAGTCTTCGATGAGGACATGACCGATGACGTCGATTCCGGGCCCAACCAGCACGAGATGAAGACCTTCGAGGAGCTGCCGGACGTCCTGGACGTCACGCGCCGCGCCGGCGACGCCGGCGATGACGAGACGCTCGACGAGGAAGAGTTCACCGAGGACTCCATCGACGACGAGGACATAGAAGAGGACGCGTACGCTCTGGGCGCCGACACCCTGAACGTCAGCGCCGACGACTACGGCGTCGAGGAAGTTGAGGCCGCTCCGGACGAGGTCGAGCTTTCCTACGAAGGCGACATCGACAACCGGCGCGGCGCCCAGTCCAGCGCCGCCCATTTCGAAACGCGTCGTGAGCTGAGCGAGGAAGACCTCGAAGAACTTGGCTACGTCGACGAAGAAGGATCTCCCCAATGACGCACCACGAACGCCAGGCTGGCGAGCGCGCCGAAGCGGGCCGACCTGCCGCCGAGCGAAACCCCAGGCATCCCGAACAGCGCAGTTTCCTGGAAAAGGGCGCTGGCGCGTCGAACGCCAGCGCCGCTGCAGGCGGCTCCCCGAGCCCGGATCTGGGGGACGAGAACGCTCCGCACGCGCGGCCGGCCGATCACTCTCTCCGCTCGGAAGAGAAGCCGGACCAACTGAGCGGCCAACAGGCGGAAGATCGTCAGGAAGCGCTCATCGATGAATCTGTCGAGGAGTCCTTCCCCGCCAGCGATCCGCCCACGCCGAAACGGATCACCTGACCTAGACCCGCCCCTACCCTCTCGCACCACATTGGTTTACGGCGTTCATGACGACATGACGCCGGAGCAGGAATGAGCGCGCGTTTCGAAGGCACCCAGGACTACGTCGCGACCGACGATCTGAAAATCGCGGTCAATGCGGCGGTCGCCCTGGAACGACCTCTGCTGGTCAAGGGAGAGCCCGGCACGGGCAAGACCGTGCTTGCGTATGAAATGGCGCGGGCGCTCGACGCTCCCTTGATCACCTGGCACATCAAGTCCACCACCAAGGCGCACCAGGGCCTGTACGAATACGACGCCGTTACACGTTTGCGCGACAGCCAGCTTGGCGACGAGCGGGTCAAGGACGTCAGGAACTACATCAAGAAAGGCAAGCTGTGGGAGGCGTTCGAAAGCCCCCGCCGTCCGGTCCTCCTGATCGACGAAATCGACAAGGCCGACATCGAGTTCCCCAATGACCTGCTGCAGGAACTCGATCGGATGGAGTTCTATGTCTACGAGACCAACGAGACGATCCGCGCCAGCGTCCGTCCGATCGTGGTCATCACCTCGAACAACGAGAAGGAGCTGCCGGACGCGTTTCTGCGCCGCTGCTTCTTCCACTACATCCGTTTCCCCGACGATGAGACGATGCGTCGGATCGTGGATGTACACTTTCCCGATCTGAAGCCGCGCCTCGTCGCGGAAGCTCTCAGGGTGTTCTACGAAATCCGGCAGGCCGCGGGCCTGAAGAAGAAGCCGTCGACCTCCGAGTTGCTTGACTGGCTAAAGCTGCTGATGGTCGAGGATATTGACGAACAGACCCTTCGCGAACGCGATCCGAAGAAATTGATCCCTCCGCTCCACGGAGCCCTCCTCAAGAACGAGCAGGACGTTCACCTCTTCGAGCGCCTGGCGTTTTTGGCCAGGCGCGAGGGCGCCCGTCCCGGGGCCTGATTGCGGCTCACGTTGGGCTTACGGCGAATTCACTAGGTCCGGAATAGGCCGCGCGGCAGTGTGAAGGCCCTGAAGAGGCGTAACCAAATGCCCAGATCGTTCCTTCTCGCGACCGCCTTGTTGTCCCTCGGCGCTCTGGGCGCCTGCGACGATGAGCGTAAGGTCCGGATCGCCAAGGACCAGGAACCCGCTACCGCCCTGCGCGCCGCGTCGCAACTCGAGTGCCCTGAGGCTCAGGGACCGCTCACCCGGGTCCGCACCACGCCGGACGGCTTGTCCTGCGTGTACGCTGGCCCCAAAGGCGCCGAAGTGACTTTGCGGCTGGTGAAGCTCGAAAGCGGTAGTGGCGAGAGCGTGCTCGAGGCGTTGGAACAGGAACTGAATGGCCTGTTGCCATCGGTGGCCGCCAAGATTGCCGGAGGTCGGACCGAAGCCGCGGAGGCCCGCGCGCTGGCAGAAGCGCAGCAGAGCGAGGCGGAAGGCCTGAGGGCCGATGCCGATAGAGCCGCCGCCGAGGCCGAGCGCGCCCAAGCGCTTGCCGAGAAAGCCCGGGCGCTCGCTGACGGTGACAGCGCCGGCGCGGAAGCAGCCCAGGCCCGCGCTGACGAGATTGCCGCTCGTTTGGCGACCGCTTCTGAATCGGCGGAAAGCGGCCGCGAGAATGTGCAGGTGGCCTTGCCGGGTTTGAGGGTCAAGACAGAGGGAGACGACACCTCGGTGCGGCTCCCCGGAATCCGCATCGAAACGAAGGGCGACAAGGCGGACGTCCGCATCGGCCCCATGACCATTCGTGCCGATGACTCATCCGGGAGCGTGGACATCAACGCCAGCGATACCGAGATGACTGTCCGGTCCCATGACGAGGCCTCGGAGATTCGTACGCGCCGTAAGGGAACCGGCGTTCGCGCCACCTACATACTCGTCGACGAGCAGGCTTCGCCGCAAGGCTGGCGCCTGGTTGGCTACGAAGCCCGAGGACCCAGCGACGGCCCGCTGGTCGTTGCGGTCGTCAAGGCCAAGGATCGCCGCGAGGACGACATCTTCGACGCAGCCAAGGACCTGGTCCGCCGCAATGCGGGAGGCTGAAGCGCCTCGCTTTTAACCGTCGTCGTATGAGTCGATGCTGGTGACTTTGTAGGTGAGCATCCGTCCGTCCTCGTCCGCCACGGAAACATACTCACCCAGTGCAAACCTGTGCTCACCAAGACGATAGACAGGTTCGTCGTCACCTTCGCCTTCCTCGTAATCGAAGAACCACCGCTCGCCCTTGCGGGCCAAACGCCCCTCCTGGGGGTCGTCGTCGGGAGCGAACCGTCTGACCGTGCATTTCTCGCGGTTGGCCTTGAAGGCGTCTGCGTCCAGCTTGCCGTCGGCGGTGAGCGGGGCGATCAAGGCGTAGCCCCGATGATCGTCGCCGTCGGCGAATTCGGTGCCGGGATTGCGCGCCAGGCGCACGACGATTCGGGACAGAGCCATGCGATTTCTCCAATAGGTCTGACTGCAGCCAACAACGAAGGGCGGCCAGCTTCAAGAGACCTGTGCCGTCAATCGTTCCTTACGAGCGTTTCCCTTAGCGCCGGTTGATCTGGATCACTCGATGCTTCAGACGCTAGGACGCCGCCAAGGGAGAACGGACAGGTGACGAAACGGCTGCAGAGTTCGCAGACCCATACGCCGGCCCGGGCCTGGCAGAGGATGCTGTCCGGACGTCGGCTGGATCTGCTCGAACCTTCACCGTTCGATATCGAAATTGAAGACATAGCGCACGGCTTGGCGCGAGTGGCGCGCTGGAACGGTCAGACGGTGGGCGAGCACGCGTTTTCCGTGGCTCAGCACAGTCTGATCGTGGAGGACATCGCTGCGCACATGTCGCCAGGCCTGGAACCCCGTTGGCGACTGGCGGCTCTGCTGCACGACGCTTCGGAGTTTGTGATCGGCGACATGATCTCACCGTTCAAGGCGGCGCTGGGAGTCGATTACAGGAATTTCGAAGAACGTCTCGAGACGGCGATCCACCTCCGCTTTGGGCTCCCGCCGAAGTCGCCTGCCGCCGTCAAGAAACTGATCAAGGCGGCGGATCGCGCCTGCGCCTTTTTCGAAGCGACGCAACTGGCAGGGTTCGCCGAGGACGAGTCCCTCCGGCTTTTTGGCGTCCCGCCGACCGGCTACCATCTCACCCTGCACCCGCTCCCACCCGCTGAGGCGCAACAGCGATATCTTCAGCGCTACCACGTGCTCGCCGAGGCTGCGGGATTCACGCCGGCCCCGCTGGCGTTCGAGACTGAATAGTCGCCGCATGCTCGCGCTTCGCCGTTCAGACAGCCGAGGGGCCGGTCGGTGAATGAGACAGTCGTCATCGGGCTGTCCGCCGTCGTGGTTGCGATCCGGGACAATCAGGCTGTTGTTCTCACGGTTGAGCCCCACGGACAGGCGGATTTTCCAGGGTTGCCGTTCGGTCCCTTTGAACCTGCAGGCCGCACGTTCGAACTCGCCCTGCGGAGGTTCGTCACCGAGCAAACAGGCTTCGAACTCGGCTACGTGGAACAGCTTTACACGTTTGGAGATAGAGGTCGGGACGCTCCGCTTGCCGATGTCGGCGCCGGCCAGGCTCGCGTCGTGTCGGTGGGCTACTTGGCCCTCACCCCCCAAGCCGTAGCCACGACGGCTCCAGACACTGGATGGTCGCCGTGGGGCCGCTTCTTCCCTTGGGAAGACTGGAGAATGGGAAGGCCGGGCATCATCGACGATGCCGTTGTCCCGGGACTGGCTCACTGGGCCAGATCGGTGCGATCAGAGATTGCAGTTAGGACGGCGCGCATGCGCGCCCTTTTCGCCCTAGATGGAGCGCCATGGAACGAAGAACGGGTTCTTGAGCGGTATGAGCTTCTCTATGAGGCTGGCATGGTCGTTGAAGCCGCGCGCGACCGGGCGCTTGCGAAAGGTCGCTCCCACTCAGTCGCCCGGACGCTGCCCGAGCTGGGGGAGCCGATGATGTCCGACCATCGGCGCATCCTCGCCACCGGTCTGGGCAGGCTTCGAGGGAAACTGAAGTATCGGCCGGTTGCCTTCGAGCTGACCCCTCCTGAGTTTACGCTGTCGCAGCTCCAGCGGACTGTCGAGGCGATCTCGGGTATTCCTCTTCACAAGCAAAACTTCCGACGCGCGATTGAGCGAACCGGCCTGGTGAAGCCCCTGGGGCGCTTCGACCTGGACACCGGCGGGCGCCCGGCCGAGTTGCACCAGTTCCTCAGGGAAAAAGCCGCGGGAACGCCCAGCTTGGGCATCCCCCTCCCGACGCTTCGCTAATGCAGGGGAGGCGCGCCATGGCCGGGCGCGCCTCCTCAACTTCGTTCAAGGGCCGAGGCCTAGAACTTGCGCACGTAGGACAGAGACCAGACGTCGGACTCCACCGTATCGGAATCCATGCGGGTCCAGTCGCCACGAATGGCGTTCCCCTCGTTGATGTGCCACTGGGCGCCGACGCCGTAGTTCAGGCTTTCGTCGTCGAAGTCTCCGACCGGCGTGTCGACCTCTGTCATGCCGCCGCCGACGCGCGCCAGCAGGTCAAAATTCTGACCGACGGGTAGATAGCCTACGGCATAGATACCCAGGCTGTGGTTGAGATCGACGCCCGCGTCATCATCGACGCCGACGGCGGCCTCCCCTTCGACGCCGAAGTACTGGCCAAAACGGGCGCCCAGGCGGCCTTGCACCGCGCCGAGATCTAAGCCATCGGCATCGTAGTGGGCATAACCCAAGTTGCCATACACTTGGGTGCCGGTCTGCTGGGCCGAAGCGGGAACAGCGGTCAGCGCAACGGCTGCGGCCGTCGCCGCCATGAGAGACATTTTCATTGGTTTTACTCCTTGGGGCCTTGCTACTCTGGATTCCCCAGCCCGCCGCAGTGACAGCGCCAATGACGCCTTTCACGCGACTGGAACAGGACTGCAGAACGGGCCTACCGGCTCACTGGTTTCAAAGCGCCCCACGTGTGACGCTCAACAATCGTTTCGGGAGATTGCCTTGCGCCATGCCGTGATCGCCGCGACGGGGCTGTTCACCCCCCCGCACGCCATCTCCAACTCGGAACTCGTGGCCGCCTTCAACGCCTACGTGGTGCGCTTCAACGCCGAGAATGCCGACGCCATTGCCCAAGGCGCAGTCGAGGCACTCCAGCCGTCATCGGTGGAATTCGTGGAAAAGGCCTCGGGGATCCGCTCCCGCTTCGTCATGGAAAAAGGCGGAATCCTAACCCCTGAACTGATGCGGCCGCAGATTCCTGAGCGGCCCAATGATGAGATTTCGCTGCTGGCCGAGATGGCGGTCAAGGCCGCCGAGCAGGCGCTCGAGCGATGGGGTAAACCCCGCGAGCGGGTCGGGGCAGTCCTTTGCGCCGCGTCGAACATGCAACGCGCTTACCCTGCTATGGCGGTGGAGGTGCAGAATGCACTGGGGCTTGGCGGCTTCGCCTTCGACATGAACGTCGCATGCTCTTCGGCGACCTTCGGCATCAAGACAGCAGCGGACTACATCGCCACAGGGTCGGCGGACGCAGTACTGATGGTCAATCCGGAGGCCTGTTCGGCGCACCTGAACTTCCGCGACCGCGACAGCCACTTCATCTTCGGCGATGTGGCCACGGCCGTGATCGTCGAGCGTGCAGACGAGGCGCAGGGCGGCTGGGACATCCTCGGCACACGGCTAAAGACCCAGTTCTCCAACAACATCCGCAACAACGCTGGATTCCTGAACCGAACCGCCCCCGGCTACGAGGAAGTGGACGCCCGCGCCGACAGGGCTTTCGATCCCGAGGGGCCGAAGACGGACAAGCTGTTCGTTCAGCAGGGCCGCAAGGTGTTCAAGGAGGTGGTGCCAATGGTCAGCGAGATGATCGTGGAGCATGCCGCCGCCCTCGGCCTGGACCCGCAGACACTGAAGCGCCTCTGGCTGCACCAGGCCAACATCAACATGAATGAATTGATCGGCCGGCGTGTGCTTGGCCGGGAACCCAGTCGCGCAGAGAACGTGATCATCCTCGATGAGTACGCCAATACCTCGTCTGCCGGGTCCATTATCGCCTTCCACAAGCACTCGGACGACCTGCAGACGGGCGACGTGGGTCTGATCTGCTCGTTCGGCGCGGGTTACTCCGCTGGCACCGTGTTCATCCGCAAGCGCTAGGCACCCTGAGAGATCGTCATCATCACCAGGCCCGTGAACCAACCGGCGAAGGTGCCTACGATATAACCCACGACCGCCAGGAGCACCCCAACGGGCGCCAGCGACGGATGGAAGGCCGAGGCCACGACCGGAGCGCTCGCGGCTCCCCCAATGTTGGCCATGGAGCCTGTCGCTAGGAAGAAGCTGGGCGCCTTGATGAGGAATGCCACGGCGAACAGCAACACGGCGTGAATGGTCATCCACAACGCCCCGATGAAGAAGTAGGCGGGAGTCTCTAGCAGGGCCGCGACGTTCATGTTCAGTCCAACGGTGGTGACGAGTGCGTAGACGAACACTGAACCGACCTTCATTGCCCCGGCCCCCTGCAGCCGGCGGGCGGGCGTGAACGACAAGATCACGCCGCACAGAGTCGCCAGCAGCACCAGCCAGAAGAAGCTGTTGTCGAGCGAAAAGCGCTCCATTCCGACGAATTGGCCGAAGTATGCCGAGAGCCGGTCCGCCCCGAAGTGCGCGAGGCCGACCGAGCCGAAGGCGACGGCGAGGATGAGGATCAGGTCTTTGGTCGACGGGATGCGGGCGTGGGCCTGTTCGAATGCCTCGGCCTTGGCCTGCACGACGTCTACCGCCGTGCGGTCTGCCTTGAGCAGACGATCGGCGGCCAATTGACGGCCGGCGATGAACAGCAGAATGGCCATCCAGATGTTGGCTACGATTACGTCCACCGCGATCCACACCGAGAAGACGTCCGAGCTGGGCTTGAAGATCTCGTACAGGGCCGCCTGATTGGGCGAGCCGCCGATCCAGGAGCCGGCCACCGTGGACATGCCGCGCCACACGGCTTCGGGTCCCGCGCCGCCCACGAGGTCGGGGGCGGTGGCGCTGGTGATGAGGAGTGCGAGCGGTCCGCCGATCATCACCCCCAGCGTGCCGGTGAAGAACATGATCAACGCCTTGGGACCGAGCTTCAGCGTCGCCGGGAGGTCAGCCGAAACTGTTAGCAGCACCAAGGCGGCCGGCAGCAGATAGCGCGACGCCATGAAGTAGAGCTTAGACGCCTCGGGATCGACCACGCCAAAGGTCGTCAACAGCGAAGGCAGAAAGTAGCAGAGCAGCAGCGCCGGAACGATGGCGTAGAAACTCTTCCAGAACCTGCCCTGCAGGCTGGAGGTCCAGAACACGAGGCCGAGGATCGCGGCCAGGATGCCGAGGATGACGGCATCGTTGGTGATCAGCGCTGTCGTCGCAGACTCGGCTTCCATCAGAAGGGCTCCCCGGGCGTCGACGCGCCGCCTGCCGGGATCGGTATTTCCCTGGACGAAAGCAGCTGCGGCGCCTCGGCCATCCCAACCACGTCAGGAGCGCCAGGGCTCGCCGCGGACGCCAGGCCCATGGTTTCGGACGGGGCGCGACGGCCCTCGCGGATCATGTGCGCCTTGTACTCCATAGCCCTACGGATGCGGTTCTCCACGCTGGGGTGGGTGTAAAAGACGAACTCCTCCAGCCAACCCGGCGACGGGGCTCGATATTCCGCCGTCTTGATCAGGGCCTTGGCCATGCCATCGGGCTCGTGCGCATGGATCATGGAGAAGTGGTCGGCGTCGGCCTCCATGGCCCGCGACACGGTATTGGCGATAGGCGTGAACAGCAGTCCCAGGACCGAAAGGATCACCGCCAGCACCGGCAGGCCCGCGGGATCGGAGATGTCCCTGACGCGGTCCGCGCCCAGCAGGCGCCGGAACAGGGGAAACAGCCGGTCGGCCAGGAAGAAGCCAGCGACCGAAGCGAACACCATGAGACCAATCGACCACAGGATATGGCCGCGGATGTAATGGCCCATCTCGTGGCCGACGACGCCTCGGATCTCGCTCATGTCCGCCTGCTTCTTGAACATGGTGTCGCTGAGCGCTACGCGCGCCGACCCGAACAGGCCCGAGACATTGGCGGTGTAGCGGTCGGACTGGCGGCTGCCGTCGTATATGAAGATCTTGTCGTCTGGCGTGCCGGTCTGGTGCGCCAGCTCCACCACGGCGTCCCGCACGGCGCCGGGAGGCGCGGGCGTGTACTTGTTGAACAGCGGCTCGATGACAATCGGGGAGGCCACCAGCGCCGCCACGGAGAAGGCCGCGGCCAGGCCCGCGCCCCAGATCCACCAAGTGCGGCGCGCCTTGCGGATCAGGGCGTAGAGCAGCATCAGGAATAGCGAGCCGAACACCACGCCGATGGCCGTCGCCATCGCCGACTCGCCAAGCCAGGCGATCCAGGTCTGGTTGTTCAGGCCGTAGGCCTTCTCGCGGTGCCAGTTGGCGTAGAGGCTCCACGGCAGCGCCAGCGCCCAGCTGACCAGCAGATAGGCCGCAGAGACGGCAAGCGAGGCCAGCCAGGGACGCCGCCGAGCCCCGTCGATTCGCTCGCGCAGGCGCGACAGGATTCCCGAGCGGACGATCAGCCACGCGACCAGAACGCCGACGAGGAAACCCCAGAGCATCAGCCAGTGGCCGCCTTGCGTATAGGCCTCAGCCTTGGCGTGCGCATCCGGCGACATGGTGGCCAGATATGCGGCCGTCGCTGCCACGGGGTCGAATTGCGCCATTGTAGTCCTCCCGACCGGGGGATCATGCGCGATGGCTCGGCCGTGGCAAGTGTGGTCATCGCCCGCGTTTTCCACAGAACCTCACCTCTACTGTGGACAGATTTCCGCGTTCGATTGCACCGAGCCAGAGGCTGTGGCTTTGAGCAGCGGGGGCCTAGCAATGATCAAGTTCAGCAAGCGGATGGGGGACGCGCCGGGGCAACTCGAACTGGCGGCCGAGATCGCCGAGACGCTCTTCCAGCTAGGCGGAGCCGCCCACCAGGATCAGGTCATCGACATCATGCTGGCCGACCGGCGCGTGCGTGGCGCAGTTGCTGACCAGCGCCTGCGCTTGGACATCGCTGAGGCGTTCGACGCCTACTGCGACGTAGGCGGATACGGGGCTCACGGTCCGCCACTATTCACCCTTCCATTCGGGAAAGGGTCTCGCCGTTGGGCCTTGCGCGAAGCTTCCGCCCGACACGGTAGCGCCTTGGCCTGGGTCGTGTTGCCCGCCCGCCAACCAGCGCCCTGAACTAAGTCGCCCGCATAACAGCGGCGGGGATCGCTCAGCGATCCTTTTCCCGCTCGATGCCGAGAGCAGCTTGCGCCGCGGCCAACCGCGCAATGGGCACGCGATATGGCGAACAGCTGACGTAGTCGAGACCGACCTCCTCGCAGAAGGCGATCGAAGCCGGGTCGCCCCCATGCTCGCCGCAGATGCCGAGCTTCACTTCCGGACGACTACGACGGCCGCGCTCCGCCGCGATGCGGATCAGGTCGCCGACGCCGTCGCGGTCGATCGAGACGAACGGGTCCTTCTCGAAGATCGCCTTGTCTATGTAGGCTCCGAGGAACTTGCCGGCGTCATCCCGGCTAATGCCGAAGGTGGTCTGGGTCAAGTCGTTGGTGCCGAACGAGAAGAACTGGGCGTTTTCGGCCAGCTGATCGGCGGTGAGCGCCGCGCGCGGCAGCTCGATCATGGTGCCGACCTGGTAGTCGAACTCCAAGCCGCTCTCCTGCTGAACCTGTTTCGCAACCCGGTCGGTCAACTCACGGAGGAACTTGATCTCTTCGGCCTTGCCGACTAACGGATGCATGATCTCCGGCGCAACTGTGCGGCCCTGCTTGCGGCTCTCTACCACCGCCTCGCAGATGGCGCGCACCTGCATCTCGTAGATCTCGGGGAAACTCACACCCAGACGACAGCCGCGCCAGCCGAGCATGGGGTTCACCTCATGCAGCTCACGGGCTCGGCGCATGAGCTTGTCGGCGGGCAGGCCAGTGGACTCCGCCACCGCGCGCAGATCCCCTTCGCTATGCGGCAGGAACTCGTGCAGCGGCGGGTCGAGCAGGCGAATGGTCACCGGCAGGCCGTCCATGATCTCGAACAGCTCGACGAAGTCGACGCGTTGCATCGGCAGGATCTTCGCCAAAGCCACCCGACGGCCTGCCTCATCGTCCGCAAGGATCATTTCCCGCACGGCGGCGATGCGATCGGCGTCGAAGAACATGTGCTCGGTGCGACAAAGGCCGATGCCTTCAGCCCCGAAGCCGCGGGCGGTGCGGGCGTCAAGAGGCGTCTCGGCGTTGGCCCGGACCTTCAGGCGGCGCACCTCGTCGGCCCAGCCCATGAGCTGGGCGAAGTCACCCGAGAGCTCGGGCTCGATCATCTTCATGGCGCCGGCCATGACCTCGCCCTTCGAACCATCGATGGTGATGACGTCGCCGGCGCGGAAGGTGCGACCCCGCGCTCGGAACTCGCCCTTGGCGGTGTCGATCTGAATCTCGCCGGCGCCGGAAACGCAGGCGCGGCCCATGCCGCGGGCCACCACCGCGGCGTGGCTGGTCATGCCGCCACGGCAGGTGACGATGCCGCGGGCCGCGTGCATGCCGTGGATGTCCTCCGGCGAGGTCTCCTCGCGAAGCAGGATCACCGCCTCGCCCTGCCCGCCCAGGCGCTCGGCCTCGTCGGAGTTGAACACCACCTTGCCGGTGGCGGCCCCAGGGCTGGCCGGCAGGCCGGTGGCGATGATCTCGCGCGTGGCGTCGGGGTCGATGGTCGGGTGCAGCAGTTGGTCCAACGACTGAGGTTCGATGCGCAGGATGGCCTCGTCGCGGCTGATCTTGCCCTCGGCGGCGAGGTCAACGGCGACCTTCAGAGCGGCCTTGGCAGTGCGTTTGCCGTTGCGGGTCTGCAGCATCCAGAGTTTGCCGTTCTCGACGGTGAACTCGACATCCTGCATGTCGCGGTAGTGCTCTTCGAGCCGTCCGGCCACATTACGGAACTGGGCGAATACTTCCGGCAGCGCCTCTTCCATCGACGGGGCGCGATCGCCCATCTCTTCGCGCGCTTCCTTCGTCAGGGACTGGGGCGTGCGGATGCCGGCGACCACGTCCTCGCCCTGGGCGTTGATCAGGAACTCGCCGTAGAGCTTGGCCTCCCCCGTCGAG
The DNA here is from genome assembly GCA_023432855.1 of Pseudomonadota bacterium. Lineage (GTDB taxonomy): Bacteria > Pseudomonadota > Alphaproteobacteria > Caulobacterales > Caulobacteraceae > JAEZEZ01. Next base: position 19,039 of record JAEZEZ010000046.1, read on the forward strand.
GGGTTGCGGGTGAAAGCGACGCCGGTGGCGCTGGTCTCGCCCATGTTGCCGAAGACCATGGCCTGGACGTTCACGGCCGTGCCCCAGCTCTCGGGAATGTCGTGCATGCGACGGTAGAACTTGGCCCGGTCGTTCATCCAGCTCGCAAACACCGCGCCGATAGCGCCCCACAGCTGTTCGTTCGGGTTCTGAGGAAACGGGCGTCCGAGGTCGCGCTCGACGGCGTCCTTGTAGTCGGCGACCACCTTCTCCCAGTTCTCGGCCGTGAGTTCGGTGTCGGTGGAGACGCCCAGTCGGTCCTTCCAGTCGTCGAGGATTTCCTCGAAGGCGTGGTGCTCGAGGCCCAGCACGACATTCGAGTACATTTGTATGAAGCGGCGATAACTATCGAACGCGAAACGCCTATCGCCACTGAGCTGCGCCAGGCCCTCCGCGGTTTCGTCGTTCAGACCCAGGTTCAGGACGGTGTCCATCATTCCCGGCATGGAGGCCCGGGCGCCGGAGCGAACCGACACCAGCAGCGGGTTCGCAGGGTCGCCGAAGCGCTTTCCAGTGATCGCCTCGACCTTGGCCAGGCCCTCACGCACCTGGGCGTCCAGCCCCTCGGGGTAACGGTTTCCGTCGGCGTAGTAGCGGGTGCAAGCCTCGGTGGTGATGGTGAAGCCCGGGGGCACAGGCAGGCCCAGCGCCGACATCTCGGCCAGGTTCGCGCCCTTGCCGCCCAGCAGGTTCTTCATCGAGGCGTCGCCGTCCGCCGACCCGCCGCCGAAGCTGTACACCCAACGCGTCATCTACAGTCCTTCTTCGTCACTGCGGGCCTGCGCCTCGCGCCGGCGGACGCATGAAGCGCCCGTCCGGCCTGACCGGCGGAACGTCCGATCTGTGCGTCCCCGGCCCGGCCGGAGACACAAACTGTGGGAGCGAGGCCCTCGCTGCTGCGAGAAACCGTCAAGCCCCCGAACTGGTTCACCCCGCGATGAGGGAGAAGTCCGCGACGCGGTTCATCAGCCGGCGGACCTGGCCCAGCAGCACGAGCCGGGTCTCGCGCTCGGCAGCGACCTCGGAATTGACCATAACCTTGTCGAAGAAGGCGTCGACGGGCCCGCGCAGGGACGCCAGCGCGGTCATGGCGCCGGCGAAGTTCTCCCGCGCGAGTTCGGCGTCCACCACAGGCCCCGCCTGGCCGACCGCGGCGATGAGCGCGATCTCCTCGGCCGGCGCGCCCTCGACGGCGTGCGCCTGGCCGGACGGCACGTCGCCCTTCTTGGCCTCTGCCTTGAGGATGTTCACGGCGCGGCGGTAGCCGGCCAGCAGGTTGGCCCCGTCGTCGGTCCTGAGGAACGCGTCCAAGGCCTCGACCCGCGCCACGAGGCGAACAAGGTCATCGTCGCCAAGAGCGAAGACCGCGTCCACGAGATCGTGCCTACGGCCTTGATCGCGCAGGGCGACCTTGAGGCGGTCGGCGAAGAAGTCGAGCAGTTCGGCGGAACGTTTCCCGCCGTCGCCGGCGGGTTGCGGACCCGACTCGTGAGCCGGATCGGCGTGCGGACGGCCGCGCAGGGGCTGCACCAGTTCCTGGGCCGGAATGACGGCGAGGTCGGGCTTCGACGCGTCGGCCGCGGCGACCAGCAGCGGCAGCAGGTTCACCCGGATGCCGCCCTCCAGCAGGATGCGAATGACGCCGAGTGCGGCGCGGCGCAGGGCGTAGGGGTCCTTAGAGCCCGTCGGCTTCTCGTCGATGGCGAAGAAGCCGGCCAGGGTGTCGAGCTTGTCGGCCAGCGCCACGGCCACGGTCACCGGCGCCGTCGGCACGGAGTCGCCGGGGCCCTGCGGACGATAGTGGTCGCGGATAGCGTCGGCCATCTCGGGGTCGAGGCCGGCTTGGCGGGCGTAGTAGCCGCCCATGATCCCCTGCAGCTCGGGGAACTCGCCGACCATGCCGGACGCGAGGTCGGCCTTGGCCAAGCGGGCGGCCTCTCCCGTCTTCTCGACATCGGCGCCGACCAGCGGCGCGATCTGGCGGGCCAGCGCCTCGATGCGGGCGACCCGCTCGGCCATGGTCCCCAGCCGGGCGTGAAAGGTGACGCCGTCGAGCTTGTGCAGCCAGCGGTCGAAGTTGCCGCCGGGCTCCGAGGCCTGGCGGTCGCTGTCCCAGAAGAACCGCGCGTCGTTCAGGCGGGCGCTGAGCACGCGGGCGTTACCCGCCGCCACAGCCTTGCCGCCGTCGATGGCCTCGATGTTGGCGACGGCCACGAAGTGGGGAGCGAGGGCGCCGGTCTTCGGGTCACGGACGGCGAAGTACTTCTGGTGCGTGCGCATGGATGTGCGGATCACCTCGGCCGGCAGGTCAAGGAAAGCCGGATCCATCTCGCCCAGGATCGGCGTCGGCCATTCGGCGAGGCCCGCGACCTCCTCCAGCAGACCCTCGTCCTCAACCAGCTCGAAGCCGCGGGCGGCGCAGAGCCCGCGCGCCTTCTCCACGATGCCAAGCTTGCGGTCGGCGGCGTCGAGCACGACGAAGTTGTCGGCGAGGCCTTGGCGGTAGGTCGCGAAGTCGCGCGCCTGGAACGGCTGCCTGGAGCCCATGAACCTGTGGCCCTGGCTGAGGTCGCCTGATGCCACGCGGTCGATCTCGAACGGCACGACGCTGTCGTCGAAGACGCACAGGATCCGCTGCAGCGGACGCACCCAGCGCAGGGTTCCGCGCCCCCAAGTCATCGACTTGGGCCAGGGGAAATTGTGCACCACGTGCTCGACAGCTTCGGCAATTACTTCCGCCGTTTGCCGGCCCTTCTTGTCGATCGTGGCGAAGAAGACGCCGTCTCGCTCGACGAGTTGTTCGCGGGTCAAGCCGGTGGAACGGAGGAAGCCTTCGATGGCCTGATCCGGCGCATTGATGCGCGGGCCCTTGCGCTCTTCGGAGCGATCCTCCTGGGCCTTCGGCAGGCCCTCGACGACCAGCACGAGGCGGCGCGGACCGGCGAAGGAGCGGATCAAGTCGTAGGCAAGGCCGGCGTCCTTTAGGCGCTCGGCGAACAGGCGTTCTAGATCGCGCGCTGCGCCCGACTGCATGCGCGCGGGAATCTCTTCCGAGAACAGTTCGAGCAGCAGCTGGGGCATCAAGCGGCTCCCTGCTGCTGTTCGACCCACGCCGTCGCGCACGCCTTGCAGAGGTCGCGGATGCGGCCGATGTAGCTCTGCCGCTCGGCCACGGCGATGGCGCCCCGGGCGTCCATCAGGTTGAACAGGTGGCTGGCCTTCAGCACGTGGTCATAGGCGGGCAGCACCAGGGCCTGGCCTTGCGGGCCCTTGCTGGCGAGCAGGCGCGCAACCTCGCGCTCCACGTCCTCGAACCAGCGCTTGCGCATTTCGACGTCGTAGAACTCGAAGTTGGCGGCCGACTGCTGCCGCTCGTTCTCGAGGAAAACCTCGCCGTAGGTGACGCCGGCCTTGTTGAACTTGAGGTCGTAGACGTTGTCGACGCCCTGTACGTACATGCACAGGCGCTCCAGTCCGTAGGTCAGTTCGCCCGCCACGGGGAAGACGTCGAGGCCGCCGACCTGTTGGAAGTAGGTGTACTGGGTCACCTCCATCCCGTCGCACCAGACCTCCCAGCCGAGGCCCCACGCGCCGACGGTGGGGTTCTCCCAGTCGTCCTCGACGAAGCGGATGTCGTGCAGCATCGGATCAATGCCGATGGCCGCCAGCGAGCCGAGGTAGAGCTCCTGCAGGTCGGGTGGGTTCGGCTTCAGGATCACCTGGTACTGATAATAGTGCTGAAGGCGGTTGGGGTTCTCGCCGTAGCGGCCGTCGCCCGGGCGCCTCGATGGCTGCACGTAGGCGCAGTTCCAGTCCCTGGGACCGAGCGCGCGCAGCACGGTGGCGGGGTGCAGGGTCCCTGCCCCCACCTCAATGTCATAGGGCTGCAGAATCACGCAGCCGCGCTCGCTCCAATAGGCGTGCAGCGTCAGGATCAGGTCCTGAAACGACAATGGCTCTGAGGACACGGGGAGGTTCGTTCGCAGCCGCAAAAAAGTCGGCGGACCATAGGGCCCGCCGACTGAGGCTTCAAGCATACGGCAAAGCAATTCGGCGGGTTTGCCCCCGCCGATCGCTTGAAGAAGCTTACGGCGCGTTCCCGGCCGGAGCAGTCATCTGGCCGGCGCGGCTGTTCGGGCCGCCAAAGCGCGCGCGGTTCTCGGGGGTATCCGGCACCGGGCCATTGGTCACGAGGCTGGTGCGCACTTCCGGCTCCATCGGCGGCGACGAGTACATTTCGGTCGTCGTGGTGTCAGCGACCGGGGCCGGCTCATAAGCGGGAGCGGGCTCGTAGACCGGTTCGGCCGGGATCGGCACTTCGCGAACCTGGACGCCGCACGGCTTCGGGCCGCCATGAGCGCCGCACTCATCGTCAGTGCGGGTAGACGGATCGTTGGTCGGCGGGATGGTGCTCTGCGAGCGGTCGGCCGTCTGGGCCATGGCGGCGCCCGACAGGAGGCCGGCGGCGGCGACGGTGGAGATGAGAAGCTTGAGACGCATGATTTGGAGTCCTTTCAGTCTGAAACGGACCCCCCCGATTTATTGATACGCGGCCTTAAGAACGCAGCGTTCGATCAATGGTTTCCAGCTTCACCAATCCCAGGGGCCTCCGAGCCGACAGACGCAGCTCCACCATTGGGGTTGCTCGTCTTGGAGACGGCGGACCAGGCTGCGGGCGGAGGTCTCGTTCTGGCATAGGGCGAAGCTGGTCGCGCCGGATCCGGACAGACGTGTGAGCTCCGCTTCTGGCTGGCGACGCAGCCAGTCGAGCACCTCGCCGACGCGGGAATCCAAGCTAACGGCGGCGACTTCGAGATCATTTATGGCGCTTCGAAAGTCGCTTGAAAGCTCGCCCGGGCCGGACGCCCCGTGCGCATCGCTGAGCGGGGAGAATCGCCCCAGTTCGTCGAAGCGGCGAAAGACCGTCGGCGTCGGACTTTCGACGCCGGGGTTCACGAGCACGGCCCACAGGGACGCCAGATGCACGGGCTTCAGCCTTTCGCCCCGGCCTTCGGCGATGACGGGACGCGCGGCCAGGCACATGGGGCCGTCGGCGCCCAGCTCAAGCGCGATGGACGCCAGCTCCGCGTCCGACATGTCCGGCCGGTAGCGGTCGCGGAGCAGGCGCAGGGCGGCCGCCCCGTCACTGGATCCGCCGCCGAGGCCTGCGGCGACCGGCAACTCCTTGTCGAGCGTGACGGCCAGCGGCGGGAGAGACATCGCCGTGGCGGCCTCGAACTCACGGATCGCACGGAGCACGAGGTTGTCATCCAGCTCATTCAGCGCTGGCGCGAAGGGGCCGGTTATCCGGAACGACGACGTTGTGGCTTCCTCGATGGTCACCCGGTCACCGACGTCGGCGAAGACCGCCAGCGTCGAGATGGGGTGATACCCGTCCGGGCCGGGCGGTCCGACGCGCAGGTAGAGATTGACCTTCGCCGGCGCGAAGGCAGTCGTCCTCACGGCGTTCTGGCGGTCTGCGAGGGCGCGGGAGGCAGCCCCTCTCTCAGCTTTTGCTCGACCCGGGCCTTGATCTCCGCGTCCGGATCGAGGCTCAGCACGCGATTCCACTGGAACCCGGCTTCGTCGCGCCGGCCTACACGCCAGTAGGCGTCGCCGAGATGGTCGTTGATCTCCGGATCGGCCGGCGACAGGCCGACGGCCAGTTCCAGCAGTTCGACCGCCTTGGCGTAATCTCCGAGCCGGTAGTGCGCCCAGGCCAGGGAATCCTGCATTGCGCCCGACTGGGGACGCGCCGCGACCGCCTTCTGCACGAGCGCCATGCCCTGCTCAACGCGGTCTCCGCGATCAATCCAGGCGTAGCCGAGATAGTTGAGAATCTCCGGCTCATCGGGCGCCATCTCCAGCGCCTTCTGAAGATCCGCTTCCGCCTCCGGCCAACGATCCAGACTGTCCAGCGCGATCGCCCGCAGGAAGTGCGCCCTCCAGCCGACGCGGCCGCTGGCCACGACCCTGTCCAAGACGGCCAGAGCCTCTTCGTTCCGACCATTGGCGCGCAGGAGCTCGGCGCGGGTCACGTTGAGACGCACGTCATTGGGTCGGGAGGTCGCCAGTTCGGCGGCCATCGCCAGCGCTGTTTCCTGCTCGCCTGCCTCCTGCAGGCTGAGCAGAATTTTGGTGCGGGCCTCGGAGTAATAGATCGAGTCCGCCGGCACCCTGCCCCACGCCTCTCTCGCCGCTTCGTCGTCCGAACCCTTTTCGAGCGCGTCGCCGACCAGCACCCAGCCCTGGTGCAGCTCTGGATCGATGCGTAGCGCCAGACGAAGGTAGACGAGGGAAAGGTCGCTCTGCCGCTGGGCGCTCATGGCCGCAGCCGCAAAACCGATCGATTGGGCCGCGCCTTCCCGGAAGTTGGCGGGCGCCGGCGGCCGCGCGCGACGTCTTGCCCGTTCCCGGGCCGCCAGCAACGGCACTTCGCCCGGGCTGGCCTGAAGACCAGCGTCGTAAAGGGCGATGGCTTCGTCCCGGCGTCCGCGCCGCTCCAGGAACTCGCCATACATCGGGCGAAACAGGCTGCTCGCCACCTCGTCGGCCACCAGACGTCGGTACAGCGCATCAGCCTGGTCGTACTTGCGGTTCAGCTCCGCCAGCTGCGCCCGGGTCAGCATGCCGAAGAGTTCGGCGATCCGCCCCGGAGGCTCAGGCGGGTCCGACAGCGCGGCGTCCCAGTCGCCTGCCGCCGCCTGGGCCCAAGGCCGCAGCAGGTCGGCCGCCACGTTATGAGGGAAAGCGATCGGCCGGCCGCCCAGTCGCTGGATGGCCTCCTTGGGCCGGTCGGAGGCGAAGGCCTCCACGGCCTGGGCCAGCCGCCCGAGGCTCTCGAGCGGCGGATTGTCCGGGTTGAGGGGCGGCGCCATCCGCGCCGCGGTCGGGACATCGCCGGAAAACAGCGCCGCCGTGAACGCCCGTTCGCGCAGGAAGCCGTCTTCCGGCATGGCTTCCGCGGCCGCGGCCAGACGCTCGGTCGCCTCTCGACCATCGCCGGCATAGAGGGCGCTCCGACCCGCGAGATAGGCTCCGTAAAGGGACTTCTCGTCGATGGACGGCGCGACTTCGATGCGCTCCGCAGACCCGCTGATCAGATAGCTTTCGGAGGGTTGAACGACGACGTCGACGTCTTCGGCCGAAAGCGGCCTCTGCTCGGCCGGCGCCGCGAGCGCGGCCTGGCCCAGAAGCATGCCGGCCGCCAGGGCGGCCAATGAGGCGGAAACCTTGGGTGACATTCGGTCGGACGCCTCGTTCACATGTTCGGATAGTTCGGCCCGCCGCCGCCTTCGGGCGTGGTCCAGACGATGTTCTGCGACGGATCCTTGATGTCGCAGGTCTTACAGTGAACGCAGTTTTGGGCGTTAATTTGGAAGCGCGGGTTCGACCCGTCCTCGTCCCTCAGCACCTCGTAGACCGCCGCCGGGCAGTAGCGCTGCGCGGGCTCCGCATATTTCGGCAGGTTCACCGCGATCGGGATCGACGGATCCTTCAGCTTCAGGTGGCTGGGCTGGTCTTCCTCATGATTGGTGTTGGACAGGAACACCGAGCTCAGCTTGTCGAAGGTGATGACGCCGTCCGGCTTCGGATAGTCGATCGGCTTGTAGTCCTTGGCCAGGCCGGTGGACTCGGCGTCCGACTTGCCGTGCTTCAGCGTGCCCAGGAACGACAGGCCGCCAAGGGTGTGGGCGATCATCATGTCGATACCGCCCACCAGCGTGCCCCAGGTGTTGCCGAGCTTCGACAGCAGGGGTTTGACGTTGCGGACCGGCGCCAGGTCTTTCCAGATCGCCGAGCCCTTCAGGCCGTCACGGTAGGCCTCGAGTTCGTCGCCGGAGCGGCCCGCGGCGATGGCCTCGAAGGCCGCCTCCGCCGCCATCTTGCCTGATCGGATGGCGTTGTGGCTGCCCTTGATGCGGGGGACGTTCACGAAGCCCGCGGAGTCCCCGATGAGGGCGCCCCCCGGGAAGGTCAGCTTCGGTATGGATTGCAGGCCGCCCTCGACGATGGCCCGGGCCCCGTAGGCGATGCGCCGCCCGCCCTCGAGCTGTTCGCGGATGGTGGGGTGGGTCTTGAAGCGCTGGAACTCGTCGTAGGGGGACAGGTAGGGGTTGCGGTAGTTCAGGTGGACCACGAACCCGATGGACACGTAGTTGTCCCCGAAGTGGTACATCCACGAGCCGCCGCCGGTCTTGTCGTCCAGGGGCCAGCCCAGCGTGTGCTGCACCAGGCCGGGCTGGAACTTGTCGTCAGGAACCTGCCACAGCTCCTTGATCCCGATGCCGAATTTCTGGGGTTCGCTGTGGTCGCACAGGCCGAACTGGGCCATCAGCGTCTTGGCCAGGGAGCCGCGCACCCCCTCCCCGATCAGCACGTACTTGCCGTGCAACTCGATGCCGGGCTGGAAGTCGGGCTTGCGCCGGCCCTCGCGGTCGACGCCGAAGACGCCGGCGACCACGCCCTTCACCTCGCCGGAGTCGCCGAACACGATCTGCGACGCGGCCATGCCGGGATAGACCTCGACGCCGATGGCCTCTGCCTGGTTGGCCATCCAGCGGCACAGGTTGCCCAGGGACCCGATGTAGGCGCCGTGGTTCTTCATGAAGGACGGCTGGGGCAGCCAGCTGATGTCCAGTTCGCCCATCGGGCCCAGGACCAGGAAGCGGTCGCGGGTCACCGGGGTCTCCAGCGGCGCGCCCTTCTCCTTCCAGTCGGGGATCAGTTCCGACAGGCCGGCCGGGTCGAAGACCGCGCCTGACAGGATGTGGGCGCCGACTTCCGAACCCTTTTCCAGCACGGCGACGGAGAGCTCCCGCCCGGCTTCCTCGGCCAGCTGCTTCAGGCGGATCGCGGCGGCCAGGCCGGCGGGGCCGGCGCCGACGATGACGACGTCGTACTCCATGGCCTCGCGGGCCTCTTCCTGAAGCTGCGCCTGGGTCTCGGTCGTGGGGCCGTCGGCCATGGGGGATGCGTCTCCGGGCTGGATCGAAGCTGTGGCGGTATATCCGGGTGCGGGCCCCGGCCGGTCAAGGAAGAACGGCGCAGGCGGGTGCAGGCTCCCGAATCCGCCGCATCGCCCGCAAGAATGTCTAGTTTGTTGTTTTTACGATGGTTTGCGTCATTTTTCTCCCTGTTCGGCAGGCTACGCTGTGGCGGCATGGTCCGGTCCGCGATTTTCCTCCAGCGGCCGGAACGTTCGCGCGCGCGAACCCACCGGATCTGTCGCATCCTGGTCGGATCTGGTCATTTCGGGTCCGTCTTCGGCGCCGCGAACGTGTTCATCGGACACGCGAACACGTTCATAGGGCGCGCGAACGCCCCCCTTTCGGCCCTCCGGGGCTGGTTCGCGGCCAGTCAACATCCGCGAACGCGGATTGGGCCGGGCGCCGGCCGCCTGTTCGCGGGGGCACCGCCCCCTGCCCGCCGGCGACGGGAGGGCCCCCGCCCCTTCCGGCGCCGGCGCGGGTGGGGTAACCGTTGAGCGTGACCCCCGCCGCTTCAGACCTGCGCGCCGTCGAGAGCCTGCTCGCCTTCTGGCGGGACGCGGGCGTGGACGCGATGTTCGACGAGGCGCCGGTCGACCGCACCCTGACCCAGCCCAGGCCGGAGG
>JAEZEZ010000013.1 GCA_023432855.1 Pseudomonadota bacterium
CCCGGGCGGGTGGGGGGGCCCGGCCCCGCGCGCGGGGACGGGTCGGGCCGCGCGGCAGCGCGGTCGGTGTGATGAACTTTCAGATCATGGGGCGCCGACCCGGCTTCGCCGGGCCCCTACCGTCTCGCCCGCCTGCGGCCCGCAAGCCACCTTCCCCATCGGGGAAGAAGCCCCCCTACCCCGCCAGCCGTTCCACGGCCCGCGCCGGCGGGGGAGCCAGGGGGATCGCCGCGGCGATGAGGGTCTCGACCCGGTCGCGGGCCTCGCGGCCCCGGTCGGTGAGGTAGATCAGGCGCTGGCGGCCGTCGGAGCCCTGGAACATCTCCACCAGCCCCATCGACGGCGCCACGGGAAACGGGATGTCGGGCCCGGCCAGGGCGCGGGCGCGGCGGGACGCCGTCGCCTCGGTCAGGCGCGCCAGCCTGGCCAGCTCCGAGATGTTCAGCCCCTCGTTCTCGCAGATGTAGAGGAACACGAGGATGTCGTTGACCACGATCTCCGCGTCGATGGTGCGGAAATACTCCAGGGCCTGCAGCAGGCTGTTGCGGCGCCGGGGCATGGTCATTCGTCGTAGTCGGCGGCGGCGGCGGTGTAGTGCTTCAGCGGCCGGGGCGGCGGCAGCACGCGCGCCGGCCTCGGCCTGCGCTCGCGGAACTCCAGCTGGGCCTCGCGATAGACCCGCTTCACCGACTGCATCAGGTCCTCGATGCGCCGCTGGTGGTCGGCCGCGCCGACGAAATCCTCCGCGTCGAGGTCGATGGTGATCTGAGCCCTGAGGACGATCGACATATCCATACTCGCCTTGCTGCGGCCCCCGCCGCCCGTGTCGTGGCGCATCCGAGAGTGGCCGACGGCTGCGCGCGCGCATCCTCATGTCGACCAACGCACTCGAACTGGCAGCGAGCGACGAACACGGTTGCTTGCGCCGGTGTATGGTGACGCCATCGAAACCGGGCGGGAAACGCTTGCCTTGCTGAATGCACGACCCCTTCCGCGCCCGGCGCCCCTGCTGGTCATGACCATCGCCCTGTGGGTCGCGGCCTTCGCCGTCCTCAGCGTCCGCGCCGTTGGCGTGCCGGGCGACGACTACTGGGCGCAGTTCTACCCCCGCGCGCTGAGCTGCCTGCTGGGGGCGGCCGTCTGCGGGCTGATGTATCTGGGCTTCCGGCCGCTGGCCCGCTTCGGCCTCGCCGTCCAGTTCACCGTCGCCCTGGTCGCCTCGGCGATCATCGGCGTGATCTACGGCGGCGCCACCTACCTGATCTTCGTCGCCTGCCTGCCGCCGGCGCCGGGCGTGCCGGGCGAGATGGAATCCCCCCTGTGGCTGGCCTCCGTCATGCGCGGGCAGGGCTATCTGTGGATCTTCATGACCTGGTGCTGCGCCTATCTGGCGCTGGCCTGGAACGAGCGGGCGCGGGACAACGAGCTGCGGCTGGTCGAGGCCCAGGCGCTGGCCGCCGACGCCCAGAACCGCATGCTGCGCTACCAGATCAACCCGCACTTTCTGTTCAATACGCTGAACGCCCTGCACGCCCTGATGCAGGACCGCGAGGTCGACAGGGGCAAGCAGGTGGTCCTGGCGCTGGCCGACTTCCTGCGCTTCTCCCTGGCCCGTTCGCCCGACGAGAAGGTGACCCTGCTTGAGGAGATCGAGGCCCAGCTCGCCTACCTGACCATCGAGCAGGTGCGCTTCGGCGATCGGCTGAGGGTGGTCCAGTCGATCGACCCGGCCGCCGCCGGCGCCGCCGTGCCGAGCATGATCCTCCAGCCCCTGGTCGAGAACGCGGTGAAGTACGCCGTCGCGCCGTCGGCCCGGCCGGTCACCCTGGACATCACCGCCCGCGTCCGCGGCGGCTTCGTCGAGATCGAGGTGGGCGACGACGGCCAGGGCGCCAAGAGCGCCTCGCCCAGCCTGGGCGTCGGTCTCGACAACGTCCGCCGCCGCCTGCGGCTGGCCTGGGGCGAGGCCGGGGAGTTCCGTCACGGCCCGCGGCCGCTCGGCGGCTATGCAGCGATCATCCGCTTCCCGCTGGAGGCCCGCCCATGAGACCGCTTCGCGCCGTCATCGTCGACGACGAGCCACTGGCCGTGCGGGGCCTGGAGCTGTCGCTGTCGGAGATCCCCGGCGTGGTGATCGCGGGCACGGCCTCGGACGGGAAAAGCGGCCTCGAGCTGATCCGGGCCAAGCGGCCCGACCTGGTGCTGCTCGACATCCAGATGCCGCTGGCCGACGGCATGGAGGTGGCCCGCGCCCTGGCCGAGGCCGAGGCGCCGGCGGTGATCTTCGTCACCGCCTTCGGCCAGTTCGCGCTCGAGGCCTTCGAGGTCGCGGCCATCGACTACCTGCTAAAGCCGGTCTCGCCCGAGCGGCTGCGCGCCGCCGTCGACCGCGCCCGCGCCCGCCTGGCCGCCTCGACCGTCGAGAGCCGCCGCCGCGACCTGGAGCAGGTGGTCCAGACGCTGAACCCCGCCGCCCCGGCGGTGGAGCCCTCGGTCTGGGTCAGCGGCGCGCGCGGGCGCTTCCGCCTGCCGCTCGGGGTCATCGACTGGCTGGAGGCCGAGCGCGACTACGTGCGCATCCACACCACCCGGGGCGAAAGCTACATCGAGCGCGGCACGCTGGGCGAACTGACCGAGGCCCTGGGCGAGGCGCCCTTCCAGCGCGTGCACCGCTCCGCCAGCGTCAACCTGAACCACGTCAAGGGCCTGGTCCGCCGCCGCTGGGGCATGACCGCCGTCGCCCTCCACTCCGGCCGCGAAATCCCCGTAGGCCGCTCCCACCTCCCCGCCCTCAAGGCGCGCCTGGAGGAAGGCTGCGTGGTGACATTCCGGAAACGCACGGCGGGGTAGGCGGGACGCCCCCCCTCCGTCACCCCCGGGCTTGTCCCGGGGGCCCATTTATCCGTCGCAGAGCGGGTCGGCGCACGGCCACACCGGCGCCGCCTCACACCCCCGGGCTATTCCAGGCCCGACCATGGATCCCCGGGACAAGCCCGGGGATGACGGGTTATTGTGAAAAGGGAGAGCGGGACATGGCCGGCCGCAACCTGCCGGGCCGCATCCGTCAGCACCGCGAAGGCCTCATCCCGGGCTTCTCGCGCCGGCACGGCCTCAAGCGGCTGGTCTGGTATCAGACGCACGAGACGATGGTCGGCGCGATCCAGCAGAAGAAGACGCTCAAGCACTACTCCCGTGCCTGGAAGATCAATCTGATCGAACGGGACAACCCCCACTGGGACGACCTTTACGACGACATGCTCCGCGCCGCCGGCTGGTCGGGCGCCCACTAATCCCCTCCCCCTCCCCTTCTCCCTCTCCCGTCACAACCCGGGCTTGTCCCGGGGGCCCATTCGTCCGTCGCAGAGCGGGTCGGCGCACGGCCACACCGGCGCCGCCACACGGCCCCCCGCTATTCCAGGCCTACCCATGGGTCCCCGGGACAAGCCCGGGGATGACGGGGTCGGTGCGCAAAGAAAAGAAACCCCCGGACCTTTCGGTCCGGGGGCGGACAGTTTGGGGATCTTCAGAGGGACGTCAGAACCTGAACTTGGCGGACACCGAGAAGGTCCGGCCGAGCAGGCGGTAGACCTGCGGGTCGGTGTTGGCCTGCGAGAAGATGCCGCCGACCGTCTGGGGCGTGTCCTCGTCGAACAGGTTGCCGATGAAGCCGGTCACCTGGAAGTTGTCGGTCACGTTCCAGCGCACCGAGGCGTCCACGTAGCTGGCGGCCGGGGTGTCGACGCCGAAGTCGTTGACGCCGAACGTGCCCGCGCAGGCCGAGTCCGTGGTCGACACCGCGAAGGTGGTGTCGCAGAGCTCGGGGACGTAGCTCCAGCGGACGAAGGCCGTCCAGTCGCCGACCATGTAGTAGATCGACAGCACCGACTTCCAGTGGAACAGCGCGCCGCCGATGGCGCCCGTGCTGGTGCCCGAGAAGTCGTTGCCGTTCAGCGACCAGTCGTCCACCAGGCTAAGCAGCTCGTTGACGCGCAGGCGTCCCGGGATGCCCAGGAAGGTGTCCTCCAGATTCACCGTCCATTCGGCCTGGATGTCGATGCCCGAGGTCTCGAGCGTCGCCACGTTGCCGATGGTGGTGTTGACGAAGTCGATCTGGCCGGTGACCGGGTCACGCACGATGCGGGCGCAGGCCGGATCGGCGGGATTGAGGTTTCCGTAGCACTGGTTGATCCAGAACGGCGCGTTCAGGGGGATGATCACGTCGTCGATCTCGATGTCGTAGTAGTCGACCGTCGCCCTGAAGTCGCCGACGGGCCACCAGTCGGGCTGGAACACGGCCCCGAAGGTGAGGGTCTTGGCGGTCTCGGGATCGAGGCTGGGGTTGCCGAAGGAGAACTGCTCCACCTGGGCGGCGTCGGCCGTGAAGGTGCCGATCAGCGCCGCCGGCACGCCCTGGCTGACACAGAACGCCTGGGTGGCGGCGTTCTGGCCGGGGGCGTTGAAGCGGCAGGGGTCGACGAACGAGATGAAGCCCTGGTCGCCGTTGCGGAACAGCTCGATGGCCGACGGCGCGCGGGTCGCCTCGTTGTAGACGCCGCGGAAGCGCAGCCACTCCACCGGCGCCCACTCGCCGCCGTACTTGAAGGTGGTGACCCCGCCGATGGTGGAATAGTCCGAGTAGCGGTAGCCGCCCTCGAAGCCGAGGTAGTGGAAGAACGGCTGGTCGCGCACCAGCGGGATCGAGATCTCGCCGTAGATCTCGCTGACGCTGACCGAGCCCTCGACGTCCTGGATGGCGTTGAAGCCGAAGATGTTGCCGGTGCGCTGCTCGTTGTCGACGGCGAAGGCGACCGAGTTCTCCCGGTACTCCAGGCCGACGACGGTCGAGATCGGGCCCGCCGGCAGTTCGAACAGGTCGCCGCGCACGAAGCCGGCGACGCGGGTTTCGGCGACGTCGGTCGTGGAGAAGGTGTTGACCCTCAGGAAGTTGACCATGGCGTCGGTCAGGGTGCCGGGGCCGAAGATGTCGAGCGGCACGCAGCCCGGGAGCGCCGCCGAGCCCAGGGGGGCGCCCGCGGGCGTCTGGCACCCCGCCAGCCCCTGCAGCAACGCCGTCTCGTTGACGCTGTTCAGGGCCTGGGTGGTGAACTTGTTCTGTCCGTAGGTCGCCGTCACCGACCAGTTCCAGTTGTCGTTGAAGTCGCCGTCCAGCGTGCCCGACATGAAGAACGAGTTGTTCTCGTTGAACTGGTTGCGGGTGCCGACCTCGTTGGTGCGCCGGGCCATGGTGAAGGGCGCAAGCGGGTTCGGCCTCGACTGCAGGGCCGTCCACAGGTCCGGCGCGTTGGACTGGATCAGCGCCTGCATCGCCGGGGTCAGGGTGATGTTCAGGTTGGTCGCCGGGGTCGGCGCCAGCTGCACCTCCTGCAGGCTGTTCACGTAGTTCAGCATGAACCGGCCGCGCAGGTTGTCGGTGAAGTCGTAGGTGACCGTGGTGGTCATGTTGAAGCGTTCGCCGGGGATGATCAGGTAGTTGTCCGGCGCGTAGTTGTAGATCGACGACCCCGCCGCCCGGTCCGGCGCGCCGCAGGCGCCCGCGATGTTGCGCGGCGTCAGCTCGCCGGCGTCGTTGAACGACAGGTTGCCGGTCGCATAGGGGCCGTCCGGCACGCCGTCACAGTTCTGATCGGTGTTGCCGGCGCCGAAGTTGCCCGGCAGCAGCACGTCCAGCCCGGTGAACGGGTTGGCGAGGTTGTTGGTGATCCAGCCCCAGGACGGGGTCGGCGACCCGCCCGCGAACACCAGCCCACCCGAGTTCAGCACGTCGGCGGCGCTGTCGCACACCACCAGGCTCGTATAGCTGGCGTTGTAACAGATGGCCCCGGACACCCGGGCGTAGTCGTACTCGGTGCTCAGCACCTTCTCGCGGTTGTAGTAGGAGGCGTAGGCCGTGGCGTTGCCTCGGCCGTTGGCGAAGTTGCCGCCGACCAGGAAGTCGGCGCTGAACTCCGGCTGGTTGCCGTCGAAGGCCGAGCCGTAGGTCAGGGTCAGCTCCGCGCCCTCGTAGTCGTCCTTCAGGATGAAGTTGACGACGCCGGCGATGGCGTCCGAGCCGTACACCGCCGAGGCGCCGCCGGTGACCACCTCGATGCGGTCGATCAGGCTGGCGGGAATGGTGCTGACGTCCACCTGGCCCGAGGTCGAGGACGGCGGCACGCGCTCGCCGTTGACCAGGATCAGGGTGCGCGGCGTGCCCAGGTTGAGCCCGCGCAGGTCGATGGTGGTGAAGTCCTCGCCGCCGGCGTTGTTGGACGTGCGGGTGTTGCCCGGCACGATCTGCGGCAGCTCGTTGAGCAGGGTGTCGACGGTGAGGGTGTTGGTCAGCTCGAGCTGGTCGGAGCCGACGGTGGTCACCGGGCTGATGGCCTCGAAGTCCTGGCGCACGATGCGCGAGCCGGTGACGACGACGCCGGTCACCTCGGTCGCCTCTTCGTCCTGGGCGTAGGCCGGCGCGGCCATCATGGCCATCAGCGCGGCGCCGCCGATCATCGTCGAGGCCAGCAGGCGCTGACGAGCGGTCTGGGTTTTCAACTTCAATCCTCCTGCGATTTCCCCGCCCCACGGGAGAGGCCCCGGCGAACGCGTTCGCCAAGTAATGCAGGACGCTAGGCGCGGCTGTTTCCCACAACAATCCAAATACGGCGGACAGCGTTACATGGCCTTCGGACGGTCACATCTGCGACACAACTTTCGCATTTGCATCGGTTTAAGGATTTCGGGTGCCGTGAATACAGTATCGCTCACCACAGGTGGGCGGCGATGGCGGCCAGGGCCCGGCGCAGGCGGGCGGCCAGGGCGTTCACCGTGGTGCGCTGGAAGCCGAGCATCCCGGCCAGGTCGTCCTGGGTCAGTTCCAGCAGGTCGGTCTCGCCGCGGTCGGCGCACTTCAGCAGCAGGTGCGCCAGCCGCCCGGCGGCCGGGTGGAGGGCGGCGAAGGCGACGCCGACGCAGGTCTGGGCCTGGTAGTCGTTGGCCAGGCGCAGCAGCTGGCGGCGCAGGGTCGGGCTGGCCTCGG
>JAEZEZ010000132.1 GCA_023432855.1 Pseudomonadota bacterium
TCGCGCCGCCGGACTTCGCCAGCGTCATCGTGATCGCCGCCGTCAGCGTCGTCTTGCCGTGGTCGACGTGCCCGATCGTGCCGATGTTGCAGTGCGGCTTCGTGCGTTCAAACTTTTCCTTGGCCATCGGATCACCTTGTTGGAGGGCGCTGGAGTTAAAGGGGTACTGGAGCGGGTAGCGGGAATCGAACCCGCATCCTCAGCTTGGAAGGCTGCTGCACTACCATTGTGCTATACCCGCGCTGCACGCGGATTTCGCGTCGTCTCCTCGTTGGATCGGAACCATTCGCCTCGCCGGCCAGGAGCGCGTGGTGGGGGAAGTAGGACTCGAACCTACGAAGGCGTACGCCAGCGGATTTACAGTCCGCCCCCTTTGCCGCTCGGGACATTCCCCCTCGCGCGCTCCGGCGCCGACGAGACCGACGGGAACTTGCGTTCCCGAACAAAAGGCCTCCGATCACGGTTCCGCCTGATATAGGGGCGCCTGACCGGAGGCCTGAAGGGCCCCAAATCGGAGCGCGTCTTATAGTGGCGACTTTTCGGGAACGCAACGACCGCAAACCCCGTCGTGAACAGGGCCCTGCAAAGGGCGCCGATCAGGGCCGCGACCACGCTGGAGACCATGGCCGGCCACGCTTCCGCGGCAAACGGGAGGACGCCTCGGGCTGGCTCTGGGGACGCCACGCGGTGGAGGCGGCGCTGGCCAACCCCGCCCGGAAGGGCGACATGCGGCTGCTGGCGACCGCCGAGCGGGCCAAGGAGCTGCAGGCGATTCTCGCGCGCGCCGGCCGCGCCGCCCTGCGCGTGGAGACCACCGACGCCCAGGAGCTGAACCGCCTGCTGCCCCAGGGGGCGGTGCACCAGGGCATGGCCCTGCGCGTCCCGCCGCTCGAGGACATCACCGTCGAGGAACTGGGGGAACCCGCCCGGGGGATCATCGTCGTGCTCGACCAGGTCACCGATCCCCAGAACGTCGGCGCCATCTTCCGCTCCGCCGCGGCCTTCGGCGCGCGCGGGGTCGTCCTGCAGGACCGCAACGCGCCCGCCCTCGCCGGCGTCCTGGCCAAGGCCGCGGCCGGGGCCGTCGATCGCGTGCCCTGCGCCCGGGTGGTGAACCTGTCGCGCGCGCTGGAAAAGCTGCAGGAGCTGGGCTGGCGGGCCGTGGGCCTGGCGGGCGAAGCCGAACAGAGCCTGGAGCAGGCGCTGGACGGGCGGCCGACCGTGCTGGTCATGGGCTCGGAGGGCGAAGGCATCCGCAGGCTCGTCGCCGAGCACTGCGACGCCCTGGCCCGCATCCCCATGCCGGGCGGATTCGAGAGCCTGAACGTCTCCAACGCCGCGGCGATCGCCCTTTATGAAACTAGCCGGCAGGTTGATCGGGGTTGATTTTCGTTAACCTTGGGCGTTTGGTGGGCGATCCGGAGCCGAACGCTGTTCGGCCGCGGCCATGGGGGAACGCATCATGGGCAGCCGTTACGGCCTGACTGCCGGCCTTGCCGCATCCTTGATCCTGCTGGGCGCGTGTCAGCGCGAGCCCATGGAAGGCGCCTATTTCGACGAGCCGCCGCCGCCCGCCTACGAGCCGATCGAACTCGCCGGCGGACCCGATCCCCAGGCCGAGGCCGCGGCCCTGCAGGCCAGCGACGACGCCTATATCGCGAGTCTCGCCTCCAAGGGCCTGATGGCCGAACGGCGCATCGACCCCGACACCGGCGAAAGCGTGCTGGTCATCTTCAACCGGCCGGTGCCCAACCCGGTCCTCTTCGGCGGCCCCGGCTACCGCAAGGCCCGGGCCCACGGACGCGCCCGGGTCCGCGGCACCCTAGGCGGCGGCGCCAGCACGCGAACGGCGGTCGCCTCCTCGGCAGCCTCCTCTTCCGCGGCAGCCGGCCAGGCCGGCGGCGCCTCGTCGGCGGACACCGCGCCCGCGCCCTCGGTGCAGGCGACGGCGCCCGCGCCCTCCCCGGCGCCCGCCGTTGCGGCGGATGAAGCCGGCGCCGACACGGAAACCCTGCGCATCGCCGATCCTGCCCAGGCCGGCTTCCACATGACGCCCACCATCTGGGGCATCATCGCCGCCGCCGTGCTGGCGCTGCTCGCCGGCCTCTACCTGGCCAACCGGCCCAAGCCGCGGTCGTCCTACCGCCTGTCGGGCCGCCAGGCGCCGCCGGAAGCCACGGGCGGGCACGACGACGGCCATGGCGGGCACCGGCCCGAACACGCCTGAGCGGTAGCCTCTTGCGAAGCGGCCGTTCCTGAACGAAGGAACGGCCCATGATGGAATTCCTCTCTTCGCCCGAGTTCGCCTCGCAGCTGGCCGCGCTCGGCCAAGTTCTGATGATCGACCTGGTGCTGGCCGGCGACAACGCCGTCGCCGTTGGCCTCGCCGCCGCCGCCCTCCCGGTGGAGCAACGCCGCAAGGCGATCCTCATCGGGCTCGCCGCCGCGGTGATCATGCGCATCGGCTTCGCCCTGATCACGGTGCAGCTGCTGGCCATCGTCGGCCTGCTGCTGGCCGGCGGTTTCCTGCTGCTGTGGGTGTGCTGGAAGATGTGGCGCGAGCTGCGCGAACAGGCGACCCACGACCAGGCCGAGAGCACCATCGAGATGGAGCAGGCCCTGGCCGTCCACCACGGCAAGGGCGCCACGGCCGAAGAGCTCGGCATCAAGCCGAAGACCTTTGGCGCGGCCCTGCTGCAGATCATGATCGCCGACGTGACCATGTCGCTGGACAACGTGCTGGCGGTGGCCGGCGCGGCCCACGATCACCCGTGGATCATGGTCTTCGGCCTGGTGCTGTCGATCGCCCTGATGGGCGTCGCGGCCACCTTCATCGCCAAGATCCTGAACCGCTATCGCTGGATCGGCTACATCGGCCTGATCATCGTGCTCTACGTCGCCCTGCACATGATCTGGGACGGCTACCGCTCGGTGGTGGTGCGCACCGACAACCTCGAGCGCCACAACGCCGCCGCCCCGGCCTTCCTCGACATCACGGAGAAGGAGGCGGCCAAGCACCGGCGCGGCATGGCAGGGGAAAAGGACCACACGCCCCCTGCCCTGCCCGGCAAGGCCGAAGCCTCGCCGCCGCCGGTTCAGGTCACGCCGAAGAGCTGACGCCCCGTCCCGGGAGGCGCTCAGCCTTCCGCGCCCTCGAAACGTTCGGTCCACGCGGCCACCTGTTCGTCCTCGATCTTGCGGAACAGGACGTCCGGAACGCTGACGAGCGCGCCCTGCGTGAGTCGGTTCAACTCGGCCTCGGCGTCGTCGGACGGCCACGGCAGCGGCGGCTCCAGCCCCACCGCCCCGGCGATCTTCGCCGCGGTGAAGGGGATGATCGGCGCGCTCAGGGCCGCGAACAGGGCGACGAGGTTCAGCCCGGTGCGGACGATGACGCCGGCGCGCTCCGGGTCCGTCTTGAACGCGGTCCAGGGCGCGGCCTCGGTCAGGTACTCGTTGCCCAGCACCCAGGCCCGCCGCACGGCCTGGGCGGCCTTGCGGTACTCCATGTCCTCGAACTCGGCGGTCGCCTCGGCCAGCGCCGCGGACATGTCCTGGTAGAGGCGCCGTTCCAGCTCGCCGGGCTCGCCGCCCACCGGGACCTTCGCCTCGAACTTGCTTTCGGTGAACTTCAGGATGCGGTTGACGAAGTTGCCCAGCACGTTGGCCAGGTCGGTGTTGATCGAGGTCTGGAAGTGCTCCCAGGTGAAGGCGGTGTCCGACCCCTCCGGCGCATAGGCCGTCAGGTACCAGCGCCAGTAGTCCGGCGGCAGCAGCTCCAGCGCCTGGTCCATGAAGACCCCGCGCTTGTTCGAGGTGGAGAACTTGCCGCCGTACCAGTTCAGCCAGTTGAAGGCCTTCAGGTCGTCGACCGTCTTCCACGGCTCGCCGGAACCCAGGATGGTCGCGGGGAAGCTGACGGTGTGGAAGGCGACGTTGTCCTTGCCCATGACCTGGACGTAGCGGACGTCCTCGGCGCCCTCGTCCAGCCGCCACCAGCGCTTCCAGTCCGCGCGGGTCGCCTCGGACCATTCGACGGTCGCGGCGATGTACTCGATGGGCGCGTCGAACCAGACGTAGAAGACCTTGTCCTCGAAGCCCGGCCGCGGGAAGCCGTCCTTCATCACCGGAATGCCCCAGGCTAGGTCACGGGTGATGCCGCGGTCGATCAGCCCTTCGTCCAGATACTTGTAGGCGATGCCCTTGGTCAGGTTCGGCCAGTTGGCGCTCTTGGCGTCCACCCACGCGCGGATGGGCTCCTGCATCCTGGTCTGCAGCAGGTAGAGGTGGCGGGTGTCGCGCACCTCGATGTTGCGCGACCCCGAGATGACCGAATACGGCTCCTTCAGGTCGGTAGGGTCGAGCAGGCGGCCGCAGTTGTCGCACTGGTCCCCCCGAGCCTGCGGAAACGCGCAGAAAGGGCAGATGCCCTGCACGTAGCGGTCGGGCAGGAAGCGACGGTCGTCGACCGAATAGACCATCTGGTCCACCCGCTCCTCGATCAGCCCCTTCGCCTCGAGCACCTCGCAGAAGTGCTGGGTCAGACGGTGGTTGGGCGGGTTGGAGCTGCGGCCGAACCAGTCCCAGGAAAGACCGAACGCCTCGCCGGCGGACTTCTGAATGACGTGCTGCTCGTCACAGTAGGTCCGCACGTCCTGCCCCGCCTCGGCCGCAGCCAGCTCGGCGGGCGTGCCGTGCTCGTCGGTGGCGCAGATGTAGAGCACCTCGTGCCCCTGGGCCCGGCGGAAGCGGGCGTGCACGTCGGCCGGCAGCATCGACCCGGCCAGGTTGCCAAGGTGCTTGATGCCGTTGATGTACGGCAGGGCCGAGGTGATCAGGAAGCGGGCCATGGATCGTCCGGGAAATCTGGAAGGCGCCCGGTATAGAAGCCCGCCGCCGCCAGCGGAAGCGTGACGGTTGCATGCGGCGCGCGCGCGGCGCCGATCCTCGTTGCGAAGACCGGGCCCGGGCGGCATAACCCCGCCCGGGCCGGCTTAGCTCAGTTGGTAGAGCAGCGGTTTTGTAAACCGAAGGTCGGGGGTTCGAGTCCCTCAGCCGGCACCAGGCGCCGCACGCGATTGAACGCTCCTCGCCCCCCTTGCATAAACCACTCATGGGTCAGGCCCAGCAAATCGAGCGCGGCCCGAGCAGGGTCCTGGGCGGAAGCGCCTTCGACCTCTGCGCCGTCGTCCTGGTTTTCGTCGCCTATACGACGGTCCTGCTGGTGGCGCGCGACCTCGGCCTCGTCGACGCCTTGATCGGCGGCTTCGCCAACACCTTGCCCATCGCCGCCCTTGCCGCCGTGGCGCGCGCCATCATCATCCGGCGGCTGGTCGACGCACACATGGGCGTGCAGCTTATCGGCCATGCGGCGCTGGCCACGGCCTTTGTCCTTCTGACCTACTGGCTGCTGACCGTGATCCTGGGGGTCCTGGGAGCCATGTCGCTGACCGAGTTCACGGTTCAGCCCTTTCCCAGCCGGGCCATGGCCTGGCAGATGCTGCAGAACGCCACGACCTACGGCCTGATCGCGGCCTTGTCCTATTTGCAGGCCAGGCCCCGGACGCCGGCCCCGGCACTCATCGCTCCCGGCGATGAGTCCGAACGCGGCCCCGCCCTGTCGCGCTATTTCATCCGCACCGGAGAAGACATTCACCCCATCGATGTGAACGCCGTCGTCAGCATCACCGGCGCCGACGACTATGCCGAGGTCGCGACCCTGCAGGGTCGCCATCTGGTCCGACTGACACTTTCGGAGTTCGAGAAGTCCCTGGACGGCGACCGCTTCATCCGGGTGCATCGGTCGCGGATCGTCAACGTTGACCGAGTCTCGCGCGCCGAACCCGCGGGCGGCGGCCGCATGCTGCTGCACATGGAGAACGGCGAGACGATCTCGACCAGCCGCGCCGGCGCCAGGCTGTTGCGCGGCCGCGTCCTTTAGCCCCCGCGCAGGCGCCGCCCGCGGCGCGAGCGTGTCGACTGGCCGATAATCCGACTGCGGCGAACGGACCGGGCTAGGTTCGGTCGGGAACGGGGAGATCCATTGCATGGGCATTCGCCACGCGATCCTGGCCGCCGCCATCGTCGTCTGCGCAGTCCTGCCGGCCCGGGCCCAGCAGCTCGGGCGGACCGCACCTGCCGCCGATGCCCGGCAGCTCGAGGAGCCGAGCCGACAGCTGGCTGAGACCCTGATTCCGCTGCAGGCGGCGAAGGACCAGGCGGTCGACCTGAACCTGTTGTTTCGCCTGCAACTGGCGGCGCGCCGATACCACGACGCCGAGGAGACGATCCGAAGGCTGCAGGCGCTCTACCGTACGGATCAGATCGTCCGCGCACGGGCCCTGACCCCCTGGCTGATATTCGCCCGGTCACAGCAGCTGGTCGACGAGGGTCAGGTCCCCGACGCGGCGCTCGAAAGAGCCTTCGGCGAGGTTTACGCAGACGTCAGCGACAAGGAAGCGGTCGAGCTGACGCCCTGGTTCGTCTACGACCTCGAGCGCGCCCGAACCACCCTGGCCGACGCCGAAAAGGCCTGCGGGGAAACCCCGCTGTCGACTTGCCCGACCGGCGCGGACGTGGTGCGCGCCCAGGTGGCGCTGAGGGCCTGGGAGTTCATGCTGCCGCGCGCAGCGGGCCTTGTCCGGGCCGATCTGGAGCGGCGTTTCATCATCGACGAAGACCTGCTGGTCCCGACGCCCGAGGGCGCGCAGATCGCAGCCCTGATCATCCGCCCGCGCACGGCCGGACCGCAGACCGCCCTGCTGAACTTCACTATCTACGCACGCGACGACTGGAGCTTTGCAGACGCCGCCCGCATGGCCGGCCACGGCTACGCGGGCGTGGTCGCCTACACGCGCGGCAAGGGCCGCAGCCCCGGCTCGGCCACGCCCTACCTGCATGACGGCGAGGACGCCGCGGCGGTCATCGCGTGGCTGGCCGCCCAGCCCTGGAGCGACGGGCGCGTGGGCATGTTCAGCGGCAGCTACAACGCCTCGACTCAATGGGCCGCGGCCAAGCGCATGCCGCCCGCCCTGAAAGCCATGGCTACCAACGCCAGCAATGCTCCGGGGATCGACACCCCCATGGAGGGCAACGTCTTCCTGAACTTCATGTACCCGTGGCCGCTCTACACCACGAACACGAAGGGCCTCGACGAGGAGACCTACAACGACCCGCAGCGATGGGCGGCGCTGGACAGGGCCTGGTACGCGAGCGGCCGACCCTATCGCGATCTGCCGCTGATCGACGGGACCCCGAACCCCGTGTTCTCGGAGTGGATCAGCCACCCCGACTATGACGCCTACTGGCAGCGCCTTCTGCCCTATCGGGAGGAATTCGCGCGCATCGACATCCCCGTCTTCGTTCAGACCGGCTATTTCGACGGAGGCATGGTCGGAGCGCTCTACTACCTGCGCCAACACCTGCGGTACCGGCCCGACGCGGACCACCGCCTTCTGATCGGCCCCTACCACCACGTCGCGATGCAGCAGGGCGTCCTCAACGTCGTCGACGGTTACGAGATCGACGCGGCGGCGCGCATCGACCTGCAGGACATTCGCATGCGGTGGTTCGACCACGTCTTTCGCGGCGCGCCTCTGCCCGAGATCCTGAGCGACAGGATCAACTTCCAGGTCATGGGGGCGAACATCTGGCGCCACGCCCCCTCGCTGGAGGCTATGGGAGACGATCGCCTGCGGCTGTACCTCAGCGACGCACGAGACGACGGCCGCTTCGCCCTGGCTGCCCGCCCGCCGGCGCAAGCGGGCTTTACCGAGCTGACCGTCGATTTTGCCGACCGAAGCGACGCGGACTACCAGGTCCCCTCCGTCTTGGGCCGCGACATCGACGTACGCAACGCCCTCGTCTTCGCCACTGAGCCATTCGCGAACGAAATCGAGGTCAACGGCGCCTTCTCGGGGCGCCTCAACACCACCGTCAACAAGAAGGATCTCGATCTGCTGATCGCGCTCTACGAACTGCGGCCCGACGGGACGTACTTCCCGCTGACCACCTTCCTGGGCCGGGCCAGCTATCTGCGCGACCGCAGCCGACGTGAGTTGCTACGCCCTGGCCGAACCGAAAGCCTGGCGTTCGAAAGCGAGCGCATCACCGCTCGCCGCATCGCCGCGGGTAGCCGCATCGTGGCGGTGGTCGGCGTATCCAAGACGCCGGATGTCCAGATCAACTACGGGTCCGGCAAGGACGTCAGCGACGAATCCATCGCCGACGCCGGCGAACCCATGCGCGTCCGCTGGGCCAACGACAGCTATCTGGAACTGACGATCATCGCGGACCCGGCCCTGTAACGCCGCGCCTTGAGTTGCCCATCACGGCGTCGGCGGAGCCTGCGCCTGGGCGGTGAAAGCGGCCGGGTCCACGTGGACCGCGGCCCCGGGCCCCAGCGGAAGGTCCGCCGCCACCCAGCCGATCACCAGCACCAGCCCGGCCAGCAGCAGGCCCATAGAATAGGGCAGCATCATCGCCGCCAGGCTGCCGAGGCCGAAGTCGGGCTGCCAGCGCTGGCAGAAGATCAAGATGAGCGGGAAATAGACCATCAGGGGTGTGATGATGTTGGTCGCGCTGTCACCGACGCGATAGGCGGCGGTGCTCATTTCCGGGCTGACGCCCAGCAGGATGAGCATCGGCACGAGCACCGGCGCCAAGAGCGCCCACTTGGCGCTGGCCGAGCCCACGAACAGGTTGAGGGCGGCGCTGAACAGGACGACGACCGCCAGCAGCAACGGCGCCGGTAGGGCCATCTGGCGCAGGCCGTCGGCGCCGTGCACGGCGATGATGAGGCCGAGGTTCGACCAGCCGAACATGGCGACGAAGTGGGCCGCGGCGAAGGCCAGGACGAGGTAGTAGGCGAGATCGCCCATCGACCCCGACATCATCTTCACGAGGTCGCGGTGACCCGAGATGGTCCCCACGGCCGAGCCGTAGGCCCAGCCGCTGAGCAGGAACAGCAGGAAGAAGCCCGCGACCAGCGACTGGTAGAAGGGCGTGAGTTGGGCCTCGGCCGAGGCTTCCTCATTGATCAGGGGCGTGCCCGGCCCGAGGGTGAAGATCGCCCAGAGGATCACCACGCTCAAAACCGCGAGGCCGGCGCGCAGCAGACCC
Source organism: Pseudomonadota bacterium (assembly GCA_023432855.1). GTDB lineage: Bacteria > Pseudomonadota > Alphaproteobacteria > Caulobacterales > Caulobacteraceae > JAEZEZ01. Next base: position 9,121 of record JAEZEZ010000132.1, read on the forward strand.
TTGCGCTGCTCCGCCGTCAGCGGCGCGTCCTCGACGTCCTCCCCCTTGGGGTCGGGCGAAGGTGAACCGCCTGAGCCGGCCGGCACCCCCGCCGCGGCGAGCTGGGCTTCGCCGGGCGGGACGTAGCGCCCCAGCCGCGGCTCGATCATGCGGTCGGTGACGAACCAGATGACCGGCAGGAAGATCACGGTCATCGCGACGATGAAGTACCAGTTGCCGGCGATGTTGGCTTCCCAGGCGCCGAACACCGCCTCGATCGAGGCCTCGGTGATGCCAAACAGCAGTGCGTCGAGCTGACCGGGCAGAAGGTTGGCGGAGAAGCCCCCCGAGACGCCCGCGAAGGCCGCCGCGATTCCCGCGACCGGGTGGCGCCCGGCGGCGGCGAAGATGACCCCCGCGAGCGGGATGAGCACCACGTAGGCGGCGTCGGCGGCCAGGTTCCCGATCATCGCCACCAGGGCGACGATCGGCGTCAGCAGGAACTTGGGCGCATTGCGCACGCCGCCGCGCATGGCCGTGCCGAACAGGCCGGAACGCTCGGCCACGCCGGCGCCGAGCATGACCACGAGCACGTATCCCAGGGGATGGAAGTGGGTGAAGGTCGCCGGCATCTCGACCCACAGGCGCGAGATGTTCTCCGGCGAGAGCAGGCTGACCGCGGAGATCACGCGCGGCTGGCCCGTCGCCTCATCCACCTCGGCCGGATGCAGCGCCGACCAACCCAGCAACGAAGCGACTACCGAGACGACGATGAGCACGCCGATCAGCCACAGGAACAGGAAGACCGGGTCCGGCAGCCGGTTTCCGGTGCGCTCGATCCAGCCCAGAAAGCCCTTCTGCGCGCCAGCAGCTGTCGTCATCGGCAACTCCTCCCCCGATCGGACGGTGACCATGCCGTCGGGCAAGGCGTGTGTCCAACACAACCGGCCGGCCAAGCGGCCGGGACCCGCAGCGGGTCACACTGGGGGCCCTGGCCTGGGTCGCCGAGGGTCTCTATTCGGCGGCCTGCAACTCCACCGCGGCGGAGACGCCGATCTCGCGCAGCAGGTCTTCGACGCCGGCCAGCACGAATGTCAGGGTCGTCCGATCCGCGAGGCGGCCATCCGCGATCTTCTCGTGAACCGAGCCGATCACCGTCTGCGGCCGCGCCAGCAGGCGCGCGCCGATCGCCAGCAGGGTCTCGTTCAGCTGGGCCTGGGCCCGGACGCCGCCGGTGAAGGCCGGAGAGGCGCTGAGCGTGAGCGCCGGCTTGCCGGTCAGGGTCGACTGGGCATAGGGCCGCGACGCCCAGTCCAGGGCGTTCTTGAGCACGCCCGGCAGCCCGTAGTTGAACTCGGGCGTGGCCAGGATCACCCCGTCCGCCTCGCCGATGGCGCGGCGGAGGGCGGCCACGGCCGCGGGCGCTTCAGGCGTGTCGAGGTCCTGGTTGTAGAGCGGCAGGTCGCCCAACGGATGGATGATGACCTCGACGGCGGGCGCCAGCGTCTCCTTCAGGGTGCGCAGGACGGCGGTGGTGTAGGACTCCGCCCGCAGGCTGCCGGAGATGGCGAGCAGCCGGGGCCGGCCGCCTGCCGGAGGCGCCAGGTTGACGACGGCGCTCATTGCGAACCCCCAGCCGGGACCAGCTTGAACTCGGCCGCCAGGTTGAGGGTCACCTCGTCGCCGACGGCAGGCAGGCCGTAGCTGACGCCGAAGTCGGACCGCTTGATCACCGCCTTGCCGTCGAAGCCCAGGGTGTAGGTCTTGTCGAGCGGATTGACGCCGGCCTGGTTGAACTCCGCTTCGAGGGTCACCGGCCGGGTCACGCCGCGCAGGGTGAGGTCGCCGGTGATGTCGGCGGTGCTGGCGCCCGTGCGCTTCACCGAAGTCGAGCGGAAGGTCGCCGTGGGGTGGTTGGACACATCCAGGAAATCGGCGTTCTTCAGGTGGGCGTCGAGCCCGTCGTGGAAGGTCCCGACGGTGTCCGTCCGGACCGTGGCGGTCAGGGCGGTGGCCGACAGGCGGTCCGGGTCGATGGTCAGCCGGGCGTCGACCCCGGTGAACTGGCCGATGTAGGTCGAAAAGCCCATGTGATCGACGGACCAGGTGATCTTGCTGTGCGCAGGGTCGAGCACATAGGCGCCGGCGGTCACCTCCGCGGGGTTGGACGTCAGGGCGTCCTGGGCCTGCACGGCGGCGGTGACGAGGGTGAAGGCGGCGACGACGCCGCCCAGGATCTTCAGGTTATGGTTCATGGGAGCCTCGGATTCTGGGGCGCCGGGGTCGGCGCGGTGTCTGCCAGTCCGAGATAGGGCGCGATCCAGTTCGAAAAAACCGTGATAGATTTGAACGGCTCTATCAGGGTTTTCGATATGTCACCTTTCAGCCTTGACCAGCTCCAGGTCTTCGCCGCGGTCGTGGACACCGGCAGCTTCTCCGCCGCCGCCCGGCGGATGAACCGGGCCCAGTCGGCGGTCACCTATGCCGTCCAGAAGCTCGAGGAACAGGTCGGAGGAAGCCTGTTCGACCGCGCCGGCTACCGGCCGGCGCTGAGCGACACGGGGCGCGCGCTGCTGCCACGCGTCCGCCGCATCCTGGAAGAAGCCGCGGCCCTCGACGCCCAGGCCCGCAGCATCGCCGGCGGCCTGGAACCGGAGCTGTCCATCGTGGTGGACTCCATGTTCCCCATGGAGATGCTGACGTCGGCGCTGGCCGACTTCCACGCGCGGTACCCCACCGTGCCGCCCCGCCTCTATGTCGAGACCCTGGGCGCCGCCGTGGAGCGCATCGTCGGCGGGTCGGCCGACCTCGGCGTGGTCACGGAGTTCGCCGCCTCCGGCCCCGGGCTGGAGCGTGACGCCGTCGCCGAGGTGGATCTGGTGGCGGTGGCCGCGCCGGATCATCCGCTGGCGGAGCTGAAGGGCGAGCTCGAGCCCGACGACATGCGCAATCACGTCCAGCTCGTGCTCACGGACCGCAGCAGCCTGACCGCCGGGCGGGATCACGGCGTCTATGCCTCGACCACCTGGCGCATCGCCGACCTGGGCGCCAAGCACGAGATGCTCCGCGCCGGTCTTGGTTGGGGAAGCCTGCCTGGCCACATGGCCTGCGACGACGTGGCCGAGGGGCGGCTCGTGCGCCTGTCGCCCAGCCGCTGGGACGGCGGAAGCGGCATGCCCCGCCTGAGAATGGTGGTGGCGCGACGCGGCGACCGGGCGCTGGGCCCGGCCGGCGGCTGGCTATGGGAGCGGCTTGTGGAAACGCCGGCGCGGCAGGGCGTCTAGCGCACGAAGCTGGCGCCGTTGATGTCGATCACGGCGCCGGTCATGGACGCGGGCGCTTCCAGCGCGAGGTAGGCCGCAGCGCTCGCCACCTCTTCGGGCTGCGCCACGCGGCCCAGCGGGATGTCGGCGAGCAGCTTGTCGCCGCCGCGACTTTCCAGATAGTCCTCCGCCATCCCCGTCATGACGAAGCCGGGGCAGATGGCGAAGGCCAGGATGCCCTCGGCCGCATAGCCCCTCGCGATCGACTTGGTCATGCCCACCATGCCCGCCTTGGAGGCCGCGTAATGCCAGTGGGCGGGACTGTCGCCGCGGTAGGCGGCGCGGCTGGCGACGTTGACGATACGCCCCTCCCCGCCCCGCTCGCGGAAGTGCAGCACGGCGCGACGGCAGAGGTCGGCGGCCGCCTGCAGGTTGATCTGCAGCGTCCGGCTCCAGCCGGAGCGCCAGTCCTCGTCCGGCGAGTCGACGGCGATCGGTTCGAACACGCCGGCGTTGTTGATGAGCACGTCGACACGGCCGTCCAGCATCTGGAGCGCTTTGCGCCAGAGGGCGTCCGCGGCGCCGGGCTGAGCCAGGTCGGCGCCAATCACATCAGGGCCGTCGGCGCGCCCGTGGCCGACGACCCGCGCGCCGCGGGCGGTCAGGAGCTGGCCGGTGGCGGCGCCGATGCCGCGGGTCGAGCCGGTGACGAGGATGTGCTGGGTCATGCCTCTGGTTTAGCGGCTTGCCCGCGCCCCGCGATAGGCCCCGGACCTGTCGTTCCGCCGCGCTCGCGCCTGATTCGAGTCGTCCGAATCTGTCGTAGCGGCGCCGGAATGTCTCGCCGGGTCACAACAAGAGGGATCGGTCGATGGAAATGGGAATCCTGGAGTTGCTGGAGACGGGCCAGGCGCCGGTCGTGGCGTGCGGGAGTGAGTTGCGCCTGGTGCGCGCGCACGAGGCCCTTCGCCTGGCGCGCATCTGCGCCCCCGGCGCGACAGGGCTGGAAATGGAGGAGTTGGCCGAGGCGCTGGCCCAGCTGGTCGCGGCCGGACGCGCCGCGCGGGCCTAGTCCGCTCGCCTGCAGACCACCGCGGCCTGGCCGGTGCGGGCGATGTCGCCCCCGCCGCCCGCGTTGGCGATGCGGGCGCCCGAACGCAGCGAGCCCGACGAGATCATCTGCACGGCCGCGCGGCGCGAGCGCGCCCGCACCTCGCCCTCCAGCGTCACGGCGCAGCAGTCGGTAAAGCGCGCCGCGGCGGCCTCCACGCCCGGCGCCGTTTCCAGCGTCGCGCGCACGTGCACGAACTGCGCGCCGGTCACGGACAGGGCGTCAATGCCGGCAAGCTCCGAACGCACGCGTCCGCCGGTGACGTTGACCACCTCGTCGGCGACGATGTGCAGGGGTCCGCAGTCGTTGCCCGAGGCGTGAACCACCGAAGCGCCGTTCACCGCGACGCCCCGGGACTTCCAGCCTGCCCGGCCGGGCGCGGCCAGATTGCGGTCGAGCTCGAGCGTCAGCTCGCCTGCTCCCTTGTTCACCGAGGCCAGGATGCGCCCGTCCCAGCGGGCGCCGCCGCCCTCGAAACGACAGCTCAGCCGCAGCCGCCCCTGCGCGCCCAGAACCTGCACCGGGCGGCGGTCGCCGGCCTGCGGGTTGGCCGACAGCACGAAGCGGCCGGTCAGGCTGCTCTCGCCGCCCGGTCCGGCGGCGGCGAGGTTGTCGTTCCAGGCGAAGTCGTCCGCCGGCGCCATCTGCACCAGCTCCGGGTCGAAACGCAGTCCGGACAGGCGCGTGTGGCCGCCGACATAGATCGTCCTGCCCCCCTGCCCCTGGCGCAGCCCGACGTAGCGGCCGCCTTCGAAGACGGCGTCGCTCATGTCGCGGCTCATCAGCAGGGGCGAGCCGGTGGCGCGGATGTCGGCGCCGACGACCCTCACCCCCGTTGCATGGTCGAGGTAGAGGCCGTGGCCGTCGACGGCGACCCTGGGTCGGTCCAGCGTCACCTCGCAGCGGACGTTCCGGCCCCGGGTGAAGTAGCCCGTGAGGCGGATGGCGTGGTTCACGCGGCCCTCGACCTCGACCTGGCCGACGGTCCCGGTCATCCGGTCGAGCACCCGGCCTGCCTCGTCGGTGACGCCGAAGTCGTTGCGGTGGATGCTGAGCCCCACACCGTGCGGTCCCGGGGCGTCTAGGCCGAGGAAGCGCGGCCGGCCGACCGTGAAGTGATTGCAGCCCGAGAGGTGGAGCGATGCCTGGGCCGCCGGATCGGTGGACGAGCCCCGGAACTCGCAGTCGCCGATGCGCCACCCGATCGGCGAATAGAAGGTGGAGACATCCGAGCGCCGGTCATAGCCGAACACCTCCGCGGCGAAGCCCACGTGAAGGGTCGCGCCGCATCCCAGAAACCTCACCCGGTCACCGATGCGGCCTTGGTTTCCGCCGCGCACCGAAAGGCCACGGCCCATGCGACAGGCGAAGGTCACCTCGTCGATGTCGAGCCCGTCGGCCCGGAACCCCTGGATCGGCGCGAAGAAGGTGGCGGTGGTGTAGCCGGACAGGGCCGCGAAGCTGTCGTCCTGCTCCAGCCGCAGGCTGCGGAACACCAGGCCGTCCACGCCCCGACCCACCAGCACGAAGGCCGAGGCCTTCCACTCGTCGCCGACGCGGGTCGAGCGGGCGTCGCGGGTCTGGATCACCCGCGTGTCGGGCGAGGCGCCGACGATGGCGATCCCGCCGCGACGGGGCGCGACCATGGAGGACAGGAACCCCGCGCCTCCGGATGGGATGACCACCGTCCCGCCGGCGGGACACCGGTCGAGGGCGGCCTGCAGGGCGCGGGCGTTGTCGGTCCGCCCATCGAGCGCCACCGGACCAAAGTCGCGCACGTCCAGCGTCGGCCCCGTGCGTGATCTCTGGACGATGGTCGGAGCCTGCATGACGGAGGGTCTAGCCTGCCGAAGGCCGCGCGTCAGGACGCAGGCGGCGCGCCGTCGGCCGCCTTTGGATCGGTCTTCGCTTCTCCCTCGGGAGCCGGCGTCACCAGCTTGCCTTCGTGGTGGGCGACAACCGCGCGGGCGACGTCCGCCATCAGTTCCTGGCGGGCGGGCACGGACCGAGTCGTGCGCCCGATCATCACCGCCACCGCATAGGTCCGCCCGTCCGGGGCCGTGATCAGCGCGACGTCGTTGTAGCCCGTGGCGACCGGTCCTAGCACCTGGCCCGTCCCGGTCTTGTGGGCCACGGTCCATCCTTCGGCGACCCCGGCGCGCAGGCGCTTGGGTCCGGTCCGGCTGGCCTCCATGGTCTCAAGCAGGTGTCGGGTCGCTTCCCGCGACAGCAGTTCGCCACGGTGGAGACGCGCCAGCGCGTGGACCACGGCGGCGGGCTTCGCCCCGTCGATCGGATCGGCCAGGTAGTTCTGCATGGCCTGCTGCCGCCATTCCTTGGGCAGCTGTTCGCGCGCCTCCTGGAAGAGCCAGCCGAAGGAGTACTCGGGCCGCCATTCGAGGCCGGCGATCTGGCTCTGCAGGGCGCGTTCGCCGGGGCCGAAGCGGATGCCGTCCAGGCCCTTGGCCCGCAGCAGCGCCTGGATCGCCTCCGGCCCGCCGACCCGGTACATCAGCACCTGGTTGGCGGCGTTGTCGCTCTTGGCCATGGCGCCGCTGAGCAGCTCGGCGATGGTCGTCCGGTAGCCGTCGTCGTCGACGAAGCGGCGGATCGGCTGGTGGAAGACGCTGAGGTCCTCACGCCGGACGACGACCGTCTCGGATATGCGCAGCTCGCCGGCGTCGAGCCGGTCGAGCACGGCGATGGCGACCCACAGCTTGCTCACGCTCTGCTGCGGGAACAGCTCGTCGGCGCGATAGCCCGCCGTCCATCCTTCGCCGAGGTCGTGGACCGCGATCCCCACATCGCCGTCGAAACCTTCCCCGAGGGCCTGCACGCGAGCGGCGAGCGGCGCCGGCGGCGGCGGCGCGGGCCGCACGGCGACGGGCGGCGATTCGGCGGGGGGCGAGTCGGCCGCCCGATCGGGAAGACAGGCGCTCAAAGCGGCGAGGAAAGGAAGCAGCAGCAGGCGGAACCGGATCATGCGCGGGCGGCGAACTCGTGACTGGCGAATGCGAAATCCGCAGGGGAATGAGCGCGCGGCGCGGCGCTCCGTTCCGGCCTACCGGAGCGCCGAGTCCTCTTCAAGGCGACCGGGATTCGCAGGTACGTGATCGACGGCGCGGAACTGCTGCGCGAACAGCTCGCCGCAAGGTCCCTGCACCATGAACTCGACCACGTGGCCGGCGGCGAGCGCCTCGCGGGCGAGGCCCGCGCCGATGCTGACGGCGCTATCTCTGTCGATAAAGCGGCCGATGCGGCGGCGTTCGCAGACGACTCGCCATTCGTCGCCGATCTGGAGCACTGCGTAGCGGATGGCGCCCATCGCTTCCTCCTGGACCCCCGCCATCGGCCAGAGTGCCCCCGGGCCGGTTAAGCGCCCATTTCACACGATGGTTGACCACGGCAAAGCTGGCCGCCACGCGGGTCTGCGACGCAGCAAGGCAGGTGCGCCAACCCGTTATGGTTAAAGGGTTTACCGGCGGGCGCGCGCATGGGCCGCGGCGGAACCTGCCGGAGGGGTCGCCGTTGATCCGGGATGAGTTGGAGGCGAGCATGGGAAAATCCAGCCCGTATCGCGTCGGTCGTGTCGGAGACGAGCAGGTCGAGGTCCTGCGCCGCCGGCTCGTGGAGCTGAGCCCCCGGCTCGACGACCATCAGATCATCGTCCTTACCGACACGCTTCACGACATCCTGCGCAGCCGGCGCGGCGGCCGCAGCTTCCGGCAGGTGGACCTGCGGGTCTAGCGGCCAGGCACCAGGCTGACGCGGATCTTCTCGCCGGTCACCGCCCGCGCCGACCAGGTCTTGCCGTTCGGCACCGGCGTGCAGAAGGCGAAGGGCGCAGCCCGCGGCTTCTTCTGCTTCAGGCAGACCTTCTCGCCCTTCAGGGTCCAGACCCCGCTGGACGGCAGCCGGCGGCGGCCGACGCCCTTGTAGGTGCCGTCGGCGTTCAGCCACAGCTTGGCGGTGCGGCCGTCCGGATAGGTGGACACGATGGTGCTGGTGAACGCCGGCTCGAGCTTGCTCCTGCTCACATCCGCGGCGGCTGGCGGAACGGCGAGGGCCGCAAGCAGGGCGGCGGCGATGAGGGGCTTCATGGCTTTCATCCGCTGTCGTTTCGCAACGTCGAACGCCTAGAACGCCTTAGGCTGTGTTCCGTGCCTTCCCGGGTTGAATCCTTTTCCGGCCTGCGGCGTTCTGGGAAGGCAGCCGGAGCCGAATGATGACCGAACAGCCTACCCGCCGTTTCGCCGTCCACGCCGCCCACGAGGACCGGGCGCGCGAGCACGGGGTCCAGGGAACCAGCTTCGAGGATGCGGCCGTGGCCTTCGTCGAGACCTGGCATCCGACGGTCGACGCCGAGGGGGACGTCACGGTCATCGTCACCGACTGCGAGACGGGACGGCAGCATTGTCTGCGCATCGACGTCGACACTGGCGCGACCGCGCCCTGCGACTAGATAAGGCAGATGAAACTCGCCACCGTCGGCTACGAGGCCGCCACCCTCCCGGACGTCATCCAGAACCTCAAGAACGCGGGCGTGGAGATCGTCATAGACGTACGGGCGGTCGCCGCCTCGCGCCGTGCGGGCTTTTCCAAGACGCTGCTGGGGAACAGCCTCAACGAAGCGGGCATCGAATACGTGCACCTGCGCCAGCTGGGCACGCCCAAGCCGGGCCGTGACGCGGCCCGGGCCGGCCGTATTTCGGAAATGACCCGTATCTTCGAGGACCATCTGGAAGAGCCCGAAGCCCAGATGCAGCTCGCCCAGGCGACCGAGATCGCCGGCCGCCGCAAGGCCGCCCTGCTCTGCTATGAAGCCGACCCCGCCGGTTGCCACCGCTCGATCGTGGCCCGGCGCATATGCGACGCCATCGGCTGCGAGATCGAGAACCTCTAGCGGCCGGTCAGCCCATCCGGGCCAGGGCCTGTCGCAGCAAGGTCCGTTCGTGGGGCAGCAAGTGCATGCGGGCCGCCGCGTCGTAGCGTGACCGGGCGCCCTTGGGGTCTCCGGCCCTTTCCAGGGCCTGACCCCACGCCAGATGCAGGGCGCCCCAGCGGGGCGCGCGCTCGGCGGCGCGCCGGTAGAGCTTCGCCGCCTCCCGGTGCTGGCCCCGGCGGGCGAGCAGGTCCCCCTGCGCTTTCATGGGATCGGCCCACCGGGGCCCCAGTTCGGCGGCCTTGCGCAGCATGGTCTCGGCCCCGTCCAGGTCGCCCCGGGCCAGCCTCGCCTCGCCCCAGCGCTGGTAGGCTTCGGGGATGTTTCGCGCGCGGTTGACGGCCGCCGCGAAGGCGCGCTCGGACTCTGCCGGGCGCCCGCCGAGGGCCATGACCTCGCCGCGGGAAACGAGGCAGCGATAGCAGTCGTTCGGCGTGCGCGCGGCCAGCGCCACGGCGTCGGCGTGGCGGCCGGCCCGCGCGTAGGCTTCGGACAGGAGCGGCCAGGTCGTGCGCCCCGCGACGGCGGCGCCCTGCACCCGGACCATGCGCGCGTTCGCGTCCTCGATCAGGCGAAGGGATTCAGCGAAATCGCCGCGTTCGCGCGCAAGCAGCGACCGGACGATGATGGTCCCGATGTCGTCTTCCGCCCGCAGCGGCGCGCTCTCGTCGTTCCAAAGCTTGAGCGGTCCGGCCGCCCTTGCGGCGCGCCGGTAATCGTGGGCCAGGAGCCAGTTCGCGGCCTCGGCGCGGATGACGGCCCCCGCGGTGCCCCCGTAGAGATCCTCCTTCGGCTCTGCCGCCAGCATCTGCGCAGCGGTCAGGTAGTCGCCGGTCATCTCGGCGATGTAGCGCTGGTTGCTGTCCCGGATGGTCTTCAGGCCTTCGGGCGAGATGTCCTGGTGACGACCACGGTCCACGAACTCCACCGCCTTGCGAGCGGAGGCCAGCGCCGCGTCCTCGTCGCCCAGCTCGCGCTGCACCTGTCCGATGAGGTTCCAGGAGGCCGGATTGCGCGGCTCCAGCTCGACGGCCCGCTGCAGCCGGGCCAGGCCTTCGCGGTCCCGCCCCATGTTGGCGAGCTGCAGGCCGAGGCCGCGGTTGGCCCAGGCGGCCTCGGCGTCCGCGCCGCCCGCGAGGCTGCGGAACACCGCCAGGGCCTCCTCCGCGCGGCCGTTGCGCGAGAGGAAGACCGCATAGCGATACGGCTGGGTGCGGCGATAGACGTCCTCCGCCGCCTTCTGCAGCAACGCGTCGAGTTCCGTCTCGGGCCCCGTGAAGGTCTGCCCCGACGCCCCGCCGGAACGGGCGGTGACGGCCAGTCCGTCGGGCCGCCGGTAGATGACGCCCGAGATGCGAGTCTCGTTGCCGAGCCAGTCGCGCAACGCTCGCTGGAGCTCGCCGATGGAGACGCCCGTCTGGGGGATCTCGACCTCTGTCTTGTCGCCCCAGTCGATGGCGTAGCTGCCGGCGGCGCGGATCGAGCTGGTTCGGCTCTGCATGTCCACCAGGTCGTCGAGAAGCTCGGCGGCGACGGTCTCGCCGGTAAGCCCGCGCGCCGCCAGGTCGGGCGGCACGGAGAAGGCCTCCACCACCAGGCCCTGGTAACGCGAGGCGTCGACGATCAGCGCAACCGCGGCGGCGGCCACGGCGACGCCAGCCACCGCCGTCAGACCCTTGAGGAGGACGCCCATACGCTCGCTGGCGATCTGCCAGTCCAGCAGCAGCGCATGCTTGCGCAGAACCTGCCGGGCCTCGCTGTCGGGCGGAAGGCCCAGGGCCTCGGCCTGCAGCGCCAGTTCCAGGGGATCGGTCGTGGTCGGCGAGGCCTGGCGCTTGCGACGGGCGCGCGGCTTCGGCTTCGCTCCGGTCTGATCGGCCATGATCCCCTCCGCGCTCACCTTACGGATGTGGAGCGGCAGGCGGCAATCCCCCAAACCCCGGAGAAACCGGCCGGAATCAGAAGGGCCCCCGGCTCGCGCCGGGGGCCCAGGAGGAACTCAAACGCCGCAGGCAGGTCTAGCGGAACACCAGGCCCGCGATCTTGCCGTCGGGTCCGAGAGCGATGATCCAGGTCGTTTCGCCGTTGGCGAAGGCGACCTTGAACTTGAGCGCGCCCTGCACCACCCCGTCGTAGGCGATGGTCTTCACCTCGCCGAGCTGCTGCAGCGCCGGGGTGATGGCGGCTTCCTGCTGGCGAACCGCGTCCGCCAGTTGAGGGACCATGGAGCCGTAGTCGGGCTTGCCCGCCTGCATGCCGGCGATGGTGCTGGTCAGCACCGTCTGGTGGCGGGAAACGACTTCGGGCGGCGGCGCCGGGGCAGCCGGCTGTTCGGTGGGAAGGGTCTCTGTCGGCGGGGTCTGGGCGCTGGCGGGCGCCGAGACGCCGGCCACGGCCAAGGCCAGGACGAGCGCGGGGATGGATTTCATTGCAGGCTCCGTTCGGGGGCGGATGGTGGCGCGGCTGGCCGGGTCGCGCCAGTTAAGTCGCGGTAATGCGCCAATCCTGTGGCGTGACGGTTGCGCTTGCGAAATCGCGGACTAGCTTCTGCGGCGACCTCGTGGAGCCCGAAGCATGCGCCTGATCCTCGCCGCCCTGTCCGTCGCCGCCCTGACGCTGGCCGCCTGTCAGCCCGGCGAGAAGTCTTCGGAGCAGACCGAAACCGCGGCCGCTGCCCAGCCACCGGCCCCGCCGCCCACCGACGAGCAGGCCCAGGCCATGCTCGCCAGCCTGCCGGCGCCCTACAACGCCGCAGACCTCGCCAACGGCCGCAAGCAGTTCGCGCGCTGCCGGTCCTGCCACACGGTGGTCGAGGGGGGCGCCAACATGACCGGCCCCAACCTCTACGGCGTCTTCGGCCGGAAGATCGCCTCCAAACCCGGCTACAACTATTCGCCGGCGGCCCGGGAAGCCGACTTCGTCTGGGACGGCGAGAAGCTGGACGAATGGCTCGCCGATCCCCGCGGCTTCCTGCCGGGCAACAAGATGGCCTTCGCTGGCTTGAAGGACGAGGAGGACCGGCGCGACCTGATCGCCTGGCTTCACACCCAGACGGGCTACAAGCCCGGCTGACCTACTCGGCCGGCTGGGGCGAGGTCGGCGGCTCCTGGCCGGCCGACCGCTCCTGGGCCTCGAACTTCTCGATCATCCGCGCCGTCCACTCAGGCGACTTCGTGAATCGCGCCAGCAGGCTGTAGAACACCGGCACCACGAAGAGGGTCAGCAGGGTCGCGAACATCGCGCCCGCAAAGATGACCACGCCGATGGTCTGGCGGCTTCCGGCCCCGGCGCCCTGCCACAGGATCAGCGGCAGCGCCCCGAATGCGGTGGCGATCGAGGTCATGATGATCGGGCGCAGGCGAAGCGCGCTGGCCTCCATGATGGCGTCGCGAATGGAGCGGCCCTCGTCGCGCAGCTGGTTGGCGAACTCCACGATCAGGATGCCGTTCTTGGCGGCGATGCCGATCAGGATGATCAGTCCGATCTGGCTGTAGATGTTGAGGCTGGAGCCCACCATGAACAGCCCGAACAGCCCGCCCGCCGCCGCCAGCGGCACGGTCAGCATGATCACCGCGGGGCTGATCCAGCTTTCGAACTGGGCCGCCAGCACCAGGAACACCAGTAGCAGGGCCAGGCCGAAGGCGAGGCCCACGGCGCCGCTGGATTCCAGCAGGTCACGGGCCTGGCCGCCCCACTGGATGACGGGGGCGTTGCCGCGCTCGGCTGCCTGGGCCTCGAAGAAGTCCACGGCGTCGCGCACGGTGTAGCCGGGCGCGAGCTGGGTGGTCAGGGTGACCGAGCGGAGACGGTTGAGACGGCGCCGGTCCGGCGTGTCCCCTTCGACCCGGGTCGTGACCAGCGAAGACAGCGGGATGAGCTGGCCCGCGCCGGACCGGACGTAGAGGGTCTCGAGGTCAGCCTCGTCGCGCCGGTCCTCGATGTCGGTCTGCAGGATGACGTCGTATTCCTTGCCGCCGCGGATGTAGGTGGTGGCCCGGCGTGAACCGAACATGGTCTCGAGCACCTGGCCGACGTCGGCGGAGGAAACGCCCAGGGCGGCCGCCTTCTCGCGGTCGACATCCACCACCAGGCGGGGGGAGTTGGGCTCGTAGTCGATGCGGGGCCGCTCGAGGCCCGGGTTCTGGCGGGCGGCCTCCAGCACCGGGGCGATCCAGGCGGCCAACTCCTTGTACTCGGGTCCCGAGACCGTGAAGTCGACGTTGGTGCCGCCGCTGCCGCCGCGCTGGAAGGCGCCGGGAACGCTGGCCACGGTGCGGGCGCCGGTGATGGAGCCGAGCTGCCGGTTGAGGTCGGAGGCGACCTCGTCGGCGCTGACGTCGCGCTCGCCCCAGTCCTTCAGCACGATGACGCCGGTGGCGCTGTTGTACTGGCCGCCGCCAAAGCCCGGCGAACTCACAAGGTAGCGTTCGACGACGCCCTCGTCGTGCAGTTCCTCAAAGATCGGTTCGAGCTTGAGGGCTTCCTCGCGGATGTAGTCGAAGCCAGCGCCCTCGGGACCCTGCATGGACACCACCACGCGCCCCCGATCCTCGGGCGGCACCAGCTCTTCGGGGAGGCCTACGAACATCAGCGCCGCGGCGCCGGCGACCGCAAGCACCACGCCGCCGGCCGCGAAAGTGGCGACGCGCTTGCCCAGCAGGCCGTCCAGCGAGGCGCGGTAACTGTCGCGCAGCGAGTCCATCGCCACGTTGACCTTGCGCGCCACCCAGCCCTCGCCCTTCGCGGGGCGAAGGATCTTCGACGCCAGCATCGGCGACAGGCTGAGCGCCAGGAAGGCGGAGAAGGCCACGGCGGCGGCGATGGCGACGGCCAGCTCGACGAACAGCCGGCCGATCTGGCCCGGCAGGAACATCAGCGGCGCGAACACCGACAGCAGCACGATCGTGGTGGCCACCACCGCGAAGAACACCTGTCTGGCGCCGCGCTCGGCCGCCACGAGGGGCGGCTCGCCCTGGTCGATGCGGCGCTGGATGTTCTCGGTGACGACGATGGCGTCATCGACCACCAGGCCGATGGCCAGCACCAGCGCAAGCAGGGTCAGAAGGTTCAGCGAGAAGCCGAGCGGGGCCAGCACGATGAAGGTGGCCAGCAGGCAGATGGGAGCCACGATTGACGGGATGAAGGCCGCCCGCAGGGTGCCCAGGAAAATGAAATTGACCAGGGAGACCAGGAAGATGGCCACCCCGATGGTGATCCAGACCTCCTTGATGGCCTCGGCGGTGAACTCCGAGTTGTCCACCGCGACGACCAGCTGAGTGCCCTCGGGCAGGCTGGACTGCATCTGGTCCACCACGGCGCGCACGCCGTCGGAGATCTCCAGGTCGTTGGCCTGGGACTGGCGGGTGATGCCGATGGCCACCTGATCCAGACCATTGCCGCGGAACAGGCGGCGGCGCTCTTCGGGCGCCTCCTCGATGCGGGCGACGTCGCCCAGGCGGGTGACGTAGCCGGTGCTGAGCGTCGAGGCCTCGCCGGGCCCGGCCTGCGCCGCGCCGCTCAGGCCGATGGGGAGTTGTGCGAAATCCTCGGGCCGGGCGTAGTTGCGCTCCACGCGGATGGTGAAGTCCTTGGCTTCGGACTCCAGCACGCCGGCAGGGAGTTCGGCGTTCTGGCGCTGCAGCGCCTGCTGCACGTCGGCGACGGTCAGCCCCCGCGCGGCCAGGGCGTCGGCGTCCAGCCAGATGCGCATCGCGTAGCGCTCTTCGCCGAAGATGCGGGCCTGGGCCACGCCGGGTACGGTCGAGAACCGCTCCACCAGGTAGCGATCCGCATAGTCGGAAAGCTGCAGGCGGTTCAGGTTGGACGAGGACAGGTTCAGGATCATCACCGGCGAGGCGTCGGCGTCGGCCTTGCGGACCTCGGGCGCCGTGGCTTCCTCGGGCAGATCCTCCAGCACTCGCGCGACCGCGTCGCGGACGTCGTTGGCGGCGTCGTCGATGTTGCGGTCGAGATTGAACTCGATGCGGATGCGGGAGCTGCCGTCGCGGCTCGTCGAGGCGATCTCGTCGATGCCCTGGATGCCGGCGACCTGGCGCTCGATCACCTCGGTGATGCGGGATTCGATGACTTCCGCAGAGGCGCCGCGGTAGTCGGTCGAGACCGACACGATCGGGGGGTCCACGTTCGGCAGTTCGCGGATCGGCAGCACGAAGAAGGCCGCCGCGCCCAAGACGCAGAGCAGGATGGCGGCGACCGCGGCGAAGACCGGGCGGCGAACCGCAAGGTCGGAAAGCATCATCGGGCGGGGGCCCCGGCCTTGGGCGCGGCGCCCTTGGCCGCGCCGGCGCCGGGCGCGCGGCCTGCGCCCGCTATCGTCACCGAGGCATTCGGCTGGATGCGGTTCAGGCCCGAGGCCACGACCCGGTCGCCGATTTCCAGCCCCTCGAGGATCTCCACGAAGCCCCCTTCGTTGGCGCCACGGCGAACGCTGACGCGCTGAGCGACCGCGCCCTTCTCGGGCTGCTGGACGATCTTGAAGGCGAAGGCGTTGTCGCCCTCGAACTGCACCGCCGCCTCGGGCGCGGAGGGGGCCATGCGCACGCCCTGGTCCACGGTCACGCGCATCATCATGCCCGGCCGAAGCAGGCCCGAGGCGTTCGGGATTTCGGCGCGGGCGGTGATGGCCCGCGTGCGCTCGTCGACGCGGCTGTCGAGCAGGGCGATGCGCCCGGGGAAGGTCTGGTCGGGAAGCGCGTCGGCCCGGGCGGTGATGGTCAGCCCGGGACGCAGGGCGCCGAGGTAGCGCTCGGGGATCGGAAAATCGACCCGGATTACGCTGACATCGTCGAGGGTGGCGATGGTGGCGCCCGGGCTGACGAGGGTTCCGGCGGTGACGTCGCTGAGCCCCACGACGCCCGCGAAGGGCGCGCGGATGACGCGGTCTCCTTGCCGGGCCTGGGCCGCGCGCAGCGAGGCGGCGGCGGTCTCATAGGCGGTCTGGGCCTGCTCGTACTGCACACGCGGCGCGATGCCCTTGTCGGCCAGCGTCTTCCAGCGATCGCGATCCTTCTCGGCCTGGGCCAGGTTGGCCCGAGCCTCGATGATCCCGGCCTCCTCCTCGTTGGCCTGAAGCTCGACCAGCGGCTGGCCCGCGCGCACGAACTGTCCGTCGCGGAACATGACCCGGCGGATCAGTTCGGTCGTCGACGAGGTCACGGTCAGCGACCGGCGGCCCTTGGCGACGCCCAGCACTTCGATGCTGTCGGAGAACGGCCGCGCGGTCACCACCGCCTGCGCCACGACCTGCGCTCGCCCGCCGCCCGGGCCGCCCGGACCGCCCTCCTTCTCAGACTTGCCGAACGCCAGCTTGAGCCCCGCCGCGAGCACCATCAGCAACACCACGGCGATGGCGGCGGCCAGGAAGAAGTGCCGTTTGACGACCGTGCGCTGCATCAGGCGGGACTATCCTTGGTTCGGCGAGGGGACGCTGGGCTGGGCGTCCGTCAACCACAGAAAAATGACGATGAACAGGCGGTTCAACGCCATCGAGCGGCCCTTCCGTCGCAAACGCCGTTACGAAAGCGGGCGGGCTCCGGATTTCTCCCGGACCCGAAGGAAACCTTACATTTTCGTCATGTCAGGCGTCGTAGCCGGGCAGCTCCCGGTCGAGCCGGCGCAGCAGGCCCGGCCAGGCGAGGCCCGCCACGAACGGAAGGCCGGCGGCGCCCTGCTCGCGCACCTCCGCCTGGGCCGCTTCCGGCGCGATCAGAAGGTGCTCGCGTCCGGCGCTCATGGCCATGGTCTGCTGCAGGCAGGCCCGCTCCAGGAAGAACATGCCCAGCCAGGCCTCAGCGGCGGTGGCGCCGAGTGCCAGGGTCCCGTGATTGCGCAGCAGCATGAGCTTCTTGTCGCCGAGATCGGCGACGATGCGTTCGCGCTCCTCCAGGTTCAGGGCGATGCCCTCATAGTCGTGGTAGGCAAGGTTCGGCAGCACCAGCAGCGCATGCTGGGACAGGGGCAGAAGCCCGTCGCGGTGAGCCGAGACCGCCACGCCCTGATCGGTGTGCAGGTGCATGACGAACAGCGCATCCTCGCGTGCGGCGTGGACCGCCGAGTGGATGGTGAAGCCCGCCGGGTTGATGAAGTTGCTGGTCTCCTGGACCACCCGCCCCTCAAGGTCGACCTTGATCAGGCACGAGGCCGTCATCTCCTCGAAATAGAAGCCGTACGGGTTGATGAGGAAATGATGCTCGGGCCCCGGCACGCGCGCCGAGATGTGGGTGAAGATCATGTCGTCCCACCCCATCAGCGCCACGGCGCGATAGAGGGCCGCGAGTTCGACGCGGGCTTTCCACTCGCCCTCGCTCACCTTGTCCTTCAAGGAAACCAGCGATCCGTCGGCCATGGGCGTCTCCCTTTCGGGCGGACCGTCGCGCCTTGGGTGAACGCCGTCAAGATTGACGGGTCGTTAAGCTTGTTTTCACCCGTGGCGGCGAGGTTCGGATCAGGAATCCGAGTCACGGAGGCGGGCCTTGTCCACGGCCGTTCGAGCCCACGAGCTGATCAGCCTCGCCCGCAGCCGGGAGACGGCTGACCGCGAACGTCTGCTGATGGCGGTGACCGACCTCTGCGACGGTTCGGCCGAGAGCCGGCGTCCGGAAGTCCAGGGATTGCTCGACAACGTGTTCATGGCCTTGGTGGTCGAGGCCGAACGGGACATTCGCTGCGCCCTTTCCGAGCGCCTGGCTGGCGCCGACTGGGCGCCCAAGGCCCTGATCAACGTACTGGCGCTCGACGAGATCGACATTGCGCGGCCGGTGATCGCCCGCAGCCCGCTGCTGCAGGACCAGGACCTGATCCGGCTGCTCATCGAGGCGACGATCGAGCACCAGATCGAGGTGGCCCGCCGCCCCGGACTGAGTGCGCGGGTCGTCGAGGCCGTGATCGACCGGGCCGAGCCCGCCGTGCTGACGGCGCTGGTCGGCAACCCCAGCGCCGAGATCACCGAAGGCGGCATGCGCCGCCTGGTGGAATCCTCGCGGCGGATCGCGGCCCTGCGCTCGCCTCTGGCCCGACACCCCAAGCTCACTCGCGCCCTGGCCGAACAGCTCTACGCCTGGGTCGGGCAGGCCCTGCGCTCGGCCATCGCCGACCGGTTCACCATCGACAGCGCCGCTCTCGACAAGGCGATCGCCGATGCGGTGACGGCGGCCCAGCGGGGCAGGACCTGTGAGGAACGCCAGGTGCTGCTCAGTCGCGACGGTGAACGCGAGGAGATGGAGCGGCGCCTGATCGCCAAGCTGCGGGCCGCCAACCAGCTGCGGCCCGGCTACCTGGTCCGGGCGCTCAAGGAGCGGAAGCTCAGCCTGTTCGAGAACGCCCTGGCCATGCTGGGAGAGTTTTCGCTGGACGATGTAAAGGCCGCCGTGAACGCCGCTTCGCCCCAGCCGCTGGCGCTGGCCTGCGCGGCCGTGGGCATTGACCGGGTCGTGTTCCCGACGGTTCTTTCGCTGGTGCGCGAGCTCAACGGAGGGCGGCCCTACGGCGGCGACTCCGAACGTTCGGTGCTGGGCGCGTTCGGCGTCACGGGCGCCGCGGCCGCCGCGCACTTCCGCGAGGCGGTGGCCGTCGCTTGCTGACGAAGGGTTTGACAACCCTGTGGTTCGGCGGTCGAACCTAGGTCGATGACCGCCGCTCGCCCTCTCCGCCTCTGCTTCGTCGCCACCGACCGCCCCCAGGCCCAGCAGGCCCTCGAACGGCTGACCCAGCGCTACGGCGACCATGGCCCCGAGGCCTGCGACGTGGTCGTCGCGCTGGGCGGCGACGGGCTGATGCTCGAGACGCTCCATCGCCACCTCGACCAGGACAAGCCCATCTACGGCATGAACCGCGGCTCGGTGGGCTTCCTCATGAACGACTACGCCGAGGACGGCCTGCTGGAGCGCATCGCCTCGGCCCAGCGCGCCACCATCCACCCCCTCGAGATGATCGCCCTCACCGCCGCCGGCGAGACGCTGACGGCGCTGGCGATCAACGAGGTGTCGATGCTGCGGCAGACTCGGCAGACGGCCAAGCTGCGGATCTCCGTGGACGGCAAGGTTCGCCTTCCCGAGCTCTTCTGCGACGGAGCCCTGGTGGCGACGGCGGCGGGTTCCACCGCCTACAACCTGTCGGCCCACGGACCGATCATCCCCTTCGGCGCCCAGGTGCTGGCGCTTACGCCGATCAGCGCCTTCCGGCCCCGGCGCTGGCGCGGCGCCCTCCTGCCTCACACCGCAAGAGTGACGCTGGAGGTGCTGGAGCCAGAGAAGCGCCCGGTCAGCGCCACCGCCGACAGCTACGAGGTGCGCGACGTCTCCCGCGTCGACATCCGGGAGCGGCGGGACAAGACCCTGACCATGCTGTTCGACGCCGACCGCAGCTTCGAGGAACGCGTGCTGATCGAACAGTTTTCAGCCTAGCCGTTACGAGTTCTTAAGCGGGTCGGGTGGACGATGTCCCCTGGCGACGACCATTTGCACGGTCGCTCCGGAGGATAACCCAGTGAACAAGCCGTCGGGCGCACAACTTATCCAGCCGCCGAACACCCTGCGCCTGAAAGTGGGCGGGGGGCGTTTCGGAGGGATCGATTCCGCGGCCCTGGCCAAGGCGGAAGCGGCGCTCCAGAACCTGTCCTCACAGTTCGACGAGTGGCTGAACGACGAAGTCGTCAAGCTGGACGCCGCCCGCGCGGACATCCAGGCGGAAGGCTACACGCCCGCGACGGCCGAAGGCCTTTACCTGCGCGCGCACGACATGAAGGGCCTCGGCGGCACCTACGGCTTCCCGCTGATCACCCGCGTCGCCGCATCCCTGTGCAAGATGACCGACCACGACAATGTGCGCATGAAGGCGCCGCTGTTCCTGATCGACGCGCACATCGACGCCATCAAGGCGATCGTCCGCGACCAGATCCGCGATGAGGAACACCCGGTCGGCACGGCGCTGGCCGCCGAACTCGAGCGCAAGGTCGCCGAACACCTCGCCTCGCTCTAGGTTGACTGGGTAAATCGACCGCTCAGGCCGCGTTGGCCTGGGGCGCATCCTGCGCCGGCGCGCGGTCGAGCCGCTCCAGCAGATAGGCGACATCGTCCTTGGCGGCGTACGGCTGCGCTGTCAGGAAGCGCTGGATCATGCGCTCCTGGAATCGCTCCATGTCGCGATAGCCGCCATCGAACTGCAGCGACCGGTAGGCGTCGACCCCGGCGCGGAACGCCGCAAACAGGCGCGACGGCAATCCGGCCCGATCGTAGATTGCCCTGAGTCCGAGCGGCCCTGCGTCGTGAATCATCAGCCACGTGCGCTGGTGAGCGATCCCGGACAGTTCGGCGACGGCATGCTCGAAGAAGATCATCTGGCCGCGCCCCAGCGCGCGCAGCAGCAGTGACGGGGTCAGCCGCCGGTTACGGGCCAGGTGGGCCACGAAGGCCGGCATGTCGGTGGTGGCGGCAGCCTGCTCGACCAGATCGACGGTGGCGCGCTCGCGCGCTGCCGAGGCGAGCTCCAGCGCCGTTTCCGGGCGCAGGGCGTGACGCGAGACAAGGTGATCACGCACGCTGTCGCTGACCAGCTTGACCAGGCGCTCGGACACGGAGACGGGGAGAACGGCGCGGTAGGCGAGCGCCCGGGTTACGCCTTCCGAGTGGCCGAACCGGTCGACCACGGCGCCCAGCGTCCTGTCCTCGAACGTCGCATTGTCATTGGCGCAGGCGGTCCTGACCGCCTCTTCAGCCCCGAACTCGACAATGGCGGCGGTCACGACGGGCGAAAGCCGCTCGCGGCTGGCGACGGCCACCTGCCGCGCCTCGGAGCCGGCGCGGACGATCTCGGCCAGGTCCTGGTCGGTAAAGGCAGGCGACCAGTTGATCACCGGAAGCGCCACGCTCTCGACGTCGCGGGCGAGCCTCAGCGCCGCGTCGCGCGGCAGCAGCGGCGAAGCCTTCAGCGTCACCGCAAGCGCGCGGCGGACGAGTTCGGCGGCGTCATGGGCGAGCACCCGGATGATGTCCTGGGCGGCCTGGCGGTCCTCGTCGCTCAGCGCCGCCTTTTCCATGGTCCGGCACAGCTTGTGGGCCGCGGCGGCGCGCTCGTCGGGGCTGTCGCCTTTCACCAGGCGGCGGATGTCGACTTCGGTCAGTCGGGCGCGCGCGGGCGTCATGCTCGGTCTCGCGGTGTGGACGTCCCACGACAATGGTTCGTCAACCCTAACGAAGCTTTACCCTTCTCTCCTGTGGAAAGGCTTACGCGTCGTAACCCTGCGGCAACTCTACAGGCCGTAGGATCGCGGCCATGTCGCACGCCGCCACACCCGCGCCCCAGCCCAAGCTGCGAACCCTGGCCGAGATCGAACGCGCCATCGCGCGCCAGGCCCTGGACGCACAGGTGCGCATGCTGCCCTACGCCTTGGCCTTCTTCGGCCTCTGCCTGCCGGTGTTTGCGGCCACGGCGGCCTATGCGCCCAACGCCGTGCAGTTGCTCATCTGCCTGGGCGTGTACGGCTTCAACTGGGCCGTCTTCTACGGCATCGTCGACTGGTTGAAGCGCGAACCCGAGGCGGCCAACGATCTCAAGCGCCGCACGGCCATGCAGATCGGCGGCGGCCTGCTGTGGGCGATCGCGGTGCTGCAGACCTCCTACTTCGCCGTCGCCGCCGGACCCTACGCGGAAACCCTGCTGGTTCTCTGTGCAGGCGCTGCCGCCGGCGTCATCTTCTTCTCGTCCCCTTCGCTGCCCAGCCTCCTGCTGGTAGGCCCCGTGGCCGCGGCCGGGCCGATCATCGGCCTGCGCAGCAATCCCGCGACCGAGTGGACCGGACTCCTGGTGCTCTGCGGCAGCGCGCTGGCCCTGGCGCTGGCCCTGATCCTGAACCGTCACCTGCGCGAGCACTTCACGCTCAACCTCGAGCGCGAGGGCCTGATCGAGGACCGGGAGCTGGCCCTGCGGGAAGCCCGGCGGCTGGCCAAGTCGAAGTCCGACATCGTCGCCACCCTGTCGCATGAGATCCGCAACGGCCTGTCGGGCGTCGCCCACGTGCTCGCCGGCGCGCTCGGCGCGGGCTCGCGCGGAGCGCCCTCGCGCGAGCAGCTGAAGGCCGCCCTGCATGCGGCGCGCGACCTCGTCGACGTGCTGGACGCGACCCTGGATTCCGAAACCGCCGACTCCGGGCGCCTGGTGGTCACCCCCCGCGCGGTGGACGCCGGACGGCTGGTCCAGGACATGGTGTTGCTGCATCGCCCGACGGCCTCGGCCAAGGGCCTCGAGATCATCGCCCACGTCGACCCGGGCGCCGCCACCGGCGCCGTGATGGCCGACGGCGCCCGCCTGCGGCAGATCCTTAACAACCTCGTCGGCAACGCGGTGAAGTACACCCTGCGCGGCCGCATCGAGGTCCGCGCCGTGCTGGCCGAACCCGACAGGGTCCGCTTCGAAGTGGCCGATACCGGCCCGGGCCTGTCGGCGGACGAGCTGGCCCAGGCCTTCGAACCCTTCACCCGCGTGTCGCGCACCGGGGCGGGCATTCCCGGGGCGGGCCTCGGCCTTTCGCTCTCGCGCAGCCTGGCCGCTCTCATGGGCGGAGAGCTGGCGGCCGAAAGTGCGCCGGGCGTCGGCAGCCGCTTCCAGCTGACCCTGCCCTTCGATCCAGCGGCCGTCGCCGCCCATGCGAACGAGACCGCCATGGAGGCGCCCGTCCAGGCCCTGCGCGTCCTCGTCGCCGAGGACGACGCGCTGAACGCCGCCATGCTCCGGGCGGTCCTGGAACAGCTGGGCCACCGCGTGCTGCACGCCCAGGACGGCCGCCGTGCGCTCGAACTGCTCAAGGTCAGCGAAGTCGACCTGGTGATGCTCGACGGCCGCATGCCCGTCATGGACGGCCCCGCCTGCGCCCGCGCCATCCGCAGTCTTGAGGGCGCCGCGGCCCGGCTTCCCATTGTGGCCGTCATCGGCGGCGACGTGGACGAGGCCCAGACCATGACCGACGCCGGCGCCGACGCGGTGCTGCGCAAGCCGGTGACCGTCTCCGCGGTCGCCCGGGCGGTCGCCGACGCCGCGTCCGCCGATCGCAAGCGCGATGCGGACGACCAGCGCGCCGTGGCCTGACGCTAGATTTCCTCTTCGGGACCGAAAGCGCCCAGCAGCTGCGCCTCGAACAGTGAGGCGCCGAGGCCCCCGCCCGTCTTCCCGTTCAACAGGTCGAGCAGGTCGCGATCGCTGCGCAGGCGATCGAGCCGCCGCGCCAGCGCCATGTCGCGGATGGCGTTCTCGTCCACAGGCTTGACCGTCGGTTCCGGGCCGACCGCCGGCGCAGGGCCGCCGGTGCGCGTCAGGTTGGCATAGACTTCCGCCACGCTGGCGGCGCGCCCGGACCGGTAGAAGATGGAGCGATTGGCCGACGCGGCGGCCGGAAAGAGGGCCGCCGCCGAGGCGCCCGGGTTGGTCCGCACCGCCTCGATGAGCTTCGCCGAGCCGGCCGGCCCGAGAAAGTGGGCGGCATAGAGGTCGCCGGCGGAAGGCTCGCGTCCCGTGCGCCCGCGCAGATAGGCGGCGTGGTCCGACGCCAGCTCGCCGGCCATCAGCGAGGCCGCCTGCGCGTCGTAGCGCAGATTGAGCACCGCGCGTCGCGCGCCCGGGTCGGTGACCCGGTATCGGCCGTCCGCCCCGCGCGCGATCATGTCGGCGAAGCGCTGCAGGCCGTGCTTGGCCCCATGGCGCTTCACGGTCGACAGCCAGGTCTGCTCGACGAACTGGAAAAGGCCCGCCGCGGAGCTGGTGGGCGCCTTCGCCGCCGGATTGAAACTGCTTTCCCGGCGGGCGGTGCGGACCAGGAAGTCGAAGTCGACACCGGTCGCCTGGGCGGCGTTTCGCAACGCGCCCTCGACCGCCCCGAATCCACGCACCGCGCCCACGCTCATGGGTTCAGGGTGGGGCAATCATGGTTAACGGGCGTCTAAGAAGCTTCGCCGCAAAGTTGCCCTAACGGAAGCTCACGCTCCAGTGGAGCCGGGCGCTCAAGCCCGGCCGCAGTGGAGGAATACGGGCATGATCCTGAAAACAGCGGGCCACGGAGGGCTGGTCAGCCCACTCGCCTTCGACGACGTGCGGCGGCCGATGCCCCGCTGGATGCTGGCCGCCATCGGAGCGTCCATCGCGGTGCATGTCGCGGGGGGCGTCTGGCTCTACAACCAGCGCTTCGAGATGCCGGTGCTGGACGATCCGCCTACGACCGTCACCACTCTCATTCCCTATGAGAGGCCGCCTGTGGAGGTCACGCCGACGCAGCCGACCCCGACCCGGCCAGCCACCGTGGACGTGCGCACCCCGTCCATCGCCCCGCCGATCGACGTACCGGTGATACCGATCGCGCCTTCGGAGACCGTCGATGCGAAGCCCGGGCTCCCGCTCGTCATCGCGACCACGCCCGTCGCTTCGGGCGCGGGCGAAGGTGGCGGCGAGGGCAGCGGCGTCTCAGCCGGTCCGCCGGTGATCAGCGACCCGCAGTGGCTCAGGCTGCCCTCCGCGGAACAGTTGGCGCGGGCCTATCCGCCGCGCGCCATCAACGACGACGTCACCGGCCAGGCGACCATCCGCTGTGGCGTGACCGTAGGCGGAACACTGAAGGGCTGCGTCCCGACCGCGGAATCCCCGCGGGGCTACGGCTTCGGCCCCGCGGCCGTGCGCCTGTCACGGCATTTCCGGATGAAGCCCGCGACCGTCGACGGCAAGCCGGTCGAGGGCGTGGTCACCATCCCCGTCACCTTCAACCTCGAATAACTGGCGGCGTCAGGCCGGATCGAAGCGGTCCGGCCTGAAGGCCCCGGCCCAGGGCGGAGGCGTCTCCCCGGCCACGGCCGCGGCGACGGCCTCCCCCACAAGGGGCGCCAGAAGCCAGCCGTTGCGGCGCGGCGCGAGGGCGGCGAAGACGCCGCGGACCCCGGCCGCCCCCGCCATGGGCAGACCGTCGGGCGTAGCGCCGCGCACACCGGCCCAGGCTTCCCGCACGACGGTTCGCTCCAGCTCCGGAACCGCCGCGATCGCCGCCCGGCGCAGGCGCTCGACCACCGCATCCTCGACGGCGCCGTCGGCGACGCCCGGCTCCATCGTGGCCCCGGCGATGACGCCGATGTCGGATGGCAGGAGATAGACGTCAGGCGCGCGCGTCATGCGCTGCACGGCCGCGGCGCCCTCCCCGTCCAGGCTTATGATCTGGCCCTTCACCGGGGTGATGTGACGGCACAGGCGCTGAAGCGGCGCACAGGCGATCCGTCCCGAAGCCCAGCCCGCCGCCAGCACGACGACATCGGCCTCGACATCCCGTTCCCCGGTAGAGATTACGGGGCGCGGCCCTTCCAGATCGATGCCCGTAACCAGGAGGGGCTCCGGGGCGTCCGGTCCTGACAGGGCCCGCAGGGCCTGGAGCGGGTTGAGCCTGGCCTCCCCGGGCACGTGCAGGCGGTCCGGCCCTGCCTCGACCGCGAAGCCGAGGGCGGCGAGCCGGTCCGCCATGGGCTGGACCGGTCCGAGCCAGTCCGCCCCCTCCTCCACCAGCTCGACACCCGCATCGCGGGCGAACCGCCGCCAGCGCGCGGCGGCCTCACGGTAGAGGGCGGCCCGCTCAGGGGACGCCTCTTCAAGGGCCGCTTCGAGGGCCGGCGAGATCATGCCCGCCGCGGCGGCCGAGGCGCTCGCACCCGGATCCGGATCCAGCACGGTCACCGACGCGCCCCGCTGCCGCAGGGCGCGGGCCGCCGCAAGGCCTAGGACCCCGGCGCCGACGACGACGGCGCGCAGGCGGGAATGCTGGTTCATCGTCTTCAGGACAACTGGCTGACGCGCCCTGCATAGGCCGCCGCCCTGCGGCTGGAAACCCGCCGCCGCGTTCCCGCCGCGCCGGCAGAAACGAACTTGGCCGTTCGCGCGTTTGGCGCTCGACGCGCATGCGCGAGGAGAACAACGAGATGACGGACATTCACGCCACTTCCCGCGGCCCGCACGAGGCTCACACCCTCGTGTCCTGGCCCGCGGTCATCGCCGGCGCCCTGGTCGCCATCGCCGTGGGGGCGATGCTGAACCTGCTGGGCGTCGCCCTCGGGGCCGCGAGCCTCAATCCCTTCGACCTCAGCCGCGGCGAGGCCGAAGGCTTCAGCGCCCTGGCCGGCATCTGGGTCGCCCTTTCGAACCTCGTCGGTCTCGCGGTCGGCGGCTTCGTCGCCAGCCGCACGGCCAAGTACGCCGATCACCACCGGGGCCTGCTTCTCGGCCTTTCGGTCTGGGCCCTGGCCTTCGCGGCCGCCCTGTTCATAGCCGGCATGACCACGGCAGGCGGGGTGGGCAACATCCTCACCGGCGCGGCCGAGCGTGTCGACGCCTACGACATCGCCCCGGTCACCGGCGACTTCGGCATGGAGGATGGCGAAGCGGGCCTCGCCGACAGCGCCGCCGCCGTGCCGCCGCCAATCCAGCCCAGCGCGGAAGCGGTCGCGGACGTGACCGCCACCATGGCGCTGTGGGCATTCCTGACCATGCTGCTGGGCGCGGTGGGCGCCGTCGCGGGCGCGCGCTACGGGACGATGCGTCATCGCTGGGAGGACCGGGCCCACCTCGCCGCCGACGCGGGTCCGCACGTCGAGGCTCGTCCTCGCGCCCCGACCATCTGAGACGGACGCACCAAGGCTCACGCAACCCCGCGGTCAAGCTGCGTAAGGTTTGCGTGAGCCTTAACCCGTGTAATTCGCCATCGGCGCGAAAAGGGTCTAGATTGCCCTTCGCCGACCCAGCCTGCTGGGCGGCGATCGGAAGGTCGACCCGCCACCGGGCCACGAACTCCCGCAGCATGGGAGAATGATGTGTCCTACTTCTGCTACCTTCAGGCCGCCGACGGCTCCAGCCCGCACTTCGAGGCGCTGAACGCCGTCACGCCCGAGGAGGCGCGAATTCTCGCCTCCTCCATCCTCAGCCGCCACGCCAGCGCGGTTCGCGCCGAAGTGAGGTCCGAGGACGACAACCTCGTCTGGGAACTCAGCCGCGACGGCTAGGCGGGGGCCGCTCCGGCCCAGGTCACGCGCACGAAAAAGCCCCGACCTTGCGGCCGGGGCTTTGTCATGAGGGCTGCGTGATCAGCGCGCTTCGACCACGTTCAGGGTGGTGGGCTCGGGCCGGGGCAGTCCGCTCGTCTGGAACTGCTCCATCAGCTCTTCCTTGCGCGCGAGCATCTCGTCGCCGAGGCGGTCGACGTCGACGCCGGCCTTGCGGGCCTGGGAGAACATGCCCTCGACGCGCTTCTCCTCTTCCTCGACGTGGTGCTCGATCTGCTCTTTCAGCACCTTGACCTTGGCGTCGTAGAACTCTTCCGACGGATCGCCGGCCTCGATCTCGGCGATCAGGACCTTGGCGCCGTCGTGCTCGACGTAGGCCTCCTGGATCAGGTCCTTCTCCACTGCGCCCTTGCAGGCGGGGTAGAAGATTTCCTCCTCGATCATCGCATGGGCGGTCAGCTCCATGCAGATCTCCATCGCCAGCTTGCGCTTGCGTTCCTTGCCGCTGGCGCTCTCGTACTGTTCGAACAGGTCCTCCACCTTGCGGTGGTCCGCCTTCAGCAGGGCGATGGCGTCCTTGGGGGGCTCGGCTTGGGCCATGGTCTCTCTCCTCTGTCCCAAGCAGAACATCCTGCGGCGAAGCCAGTTCCGGAACGCCGGATGGTAAACGGCGGAACGCTTCGCCGGGGCGCCCGTTCAGCCCCCGGACCAGTGGAGCTTCCCATGTCGGACACCGAACACGTCACCGTCACCGAGACCGCCGCGGTCAAGCGCGATCCCGTCACCGGCCAGCAGCACGAAAGCGTCGCCGTCCAGCGCGACGTTCAGCGCCGCGGCGATTCCAGCTGGGCGTTGTGGGTCGCGGGCCTGGCCGTCTTCGCCGCCGTCCTGGTCATCTCGCTGCTGCTGCTCGGCCGCGACCGCCAGACCGACGAGGAGGTCCTCGCCGCCGAGGCCCAGGCCGAACTCGCCCGGATGCAGGCCGAACAGGCGATCGCCGACGCCAACGCCGCGCGCATGGACGCGACGGTCGACGCCCTGTCGACGGGCAACATCGCGGCCAACACCGCGGCCGCCGCCAGCGCCGCGGCCGCCGAGGCCGCCGC
>JAEZEZ010000029.1 GCA_023432855.1 Pseudomonadota bacterium
TTTTGTTGTCGACTCCGCCGGGGCCCCGCCGCCCCCGCCGCTGTGCGGCGAGGCAAAGCCTCGTCCTTGACTGCCCACGGCCCGGGCGCATCCTTCCAGCATGAGGTTTGGGGGGAGGCGAGGGACATGTCGGATGTGATTTGGTCCGCGTTGATCGCGGGCATTGTCAGCTTGGTTACTGCCTGGTTCGTTTCGCGACGTGAGGCGATCCGCACTGCGAAGGAGTTTGCCCTCGCCGACCAAGTGCAGGCTGTACTGACGGAGCTGCTAACACTCCAGGAGTGGAAGCTGCGATCGTTCAAAGAGATATGCAGGCACGTCGGGGGGATGACGGATGATGAGCTGCGCCTGGCCTTGATCCGCGCGGGCGCCCTCCGCTTTCACGACTCCCAAGGCGGCGAGTTGTGGGGATTGCTGAGCCGAAACAGGGACCTGCTGAAACCTAAGCGTCGCGCCTGACAAGTCCCCCAAACCTCATGGCGGAGCATCGCGCCTTCAGGGCCGAGGGCTGTCAAGGACGCGCCCCCACGGCGCGCCGCTTCGCGGCTAGGCGAAGCCTCGTGGCGGCGGACTGCCCACGGCCGCGGGCGCGCCCTTCCAGCATGACGTTTGTGGGAGGCGGGGACCCACACTCCGCTCATCCCTGCGAACGCAGGGACCCAGTCCTGTCCAGCGGAGCGCCACGCGCGAAATCACTGGGTCCCCGCGTCCGCGGGGATGAGCGGGGGGTGAGCGTGGCGCCAGGCGCCCTCGTCCTTGACGGCTTCGCGCCGCCTTGCGGGTCGACAAGCTCAGGATGAGGGCTGTTGCGGGCCTCGCGGCGGCGATTCGCTCAGCGGGCCCAAGATCCTCATCCTGAGCCTGTCGAAGGACGAGGATTTCGGCAGGACATTGCCACCCCCTTCCCGTCATCCCCGGACCTGTTCCGGGGATCCATGGCGGAGGGCGGACTGAGCGGGCGCGGTCGTGGCTGCGCCGGGGCGGCCGGTCCCGACCCGCTCTGCGACGGACGAATGGGTCCCCGGAACGAGTCCGGGGATGACGGTGGCTTAAGGGTGGATCGGGCGCGGCGCCTCCGGACACCACAGCGGCGTCTCACCGCCCCGGCGCGGCGGCCGGAGAAGCGACGGCGATAGCCGCGGGCGTCACGGCCGGCTCGCCGCGCACCTTCCAGCTGGAGAAGCCGATCGCGGCGGCGGCGAACATCGCGGCGAGGCCGAGCCAGTGGACCCAGGGCCGGGCGCTCTTCCACATGGCCCCGATGGCGACGAACAGCAGGGCGTTCAGCGGGACGTAGAAGCCCCACAGGAAGCCCGGGTCCTGCAGCATCCAGAACTGGTCGCGCGGCACGGCGGTCGCGATGTTCAGCGCCACCGCCACGCCCATGACCGCGAACAGGTAGCGCCGCTCGCCGAAGTAGAAGGCGTCGAGGTCGAGGCCCTCGGGCGGGACCTCGTCGGGCAGGACGGCGCTGGCGAGCAGGAAGGTGGCGATCGTGGGCGCCATCAGGCCGACCAGCCCGAGGTAGGAGATGCGGTCGATCTCGGTGAGCAGCCAGATCTCGAAGAAGGTGGTGAACAGGGCCAGCAGCACGAAGGCCGCCAGCAGCAGCGGCAGCGGCCGCCAGCGCACCCGGCGCCGCGCCCTGAGCAGCCGGTGCAGGCTGGTCACCATGTCGCCGATGGCCAGGGCCACGACGATGGTGACGAACGCCGCGAGGTACTCGAACAGCGTGCCCGGCGGCGCCATGCGCGGATCCCCCAACCCCGGGGCGCATCGGCCCACCCGGCCGGTGGGCTGTCAAGCCGGGCGGGGGCCTACTGCCCGCTGGCGGTGTAGGGCGGCAGGGGGCCGCAGCCGGGGCGTTCGGCCTGGCAGATGACCATGCGCTGGCAGGTCCACAGGCCGGTCGGGCCCTTCTCGCACCAGGGCTGGCCGCTGCCCATCAGGCGGCCGTTCTGGCACTCGTCGGGCATCTCGCGCACGCGCTTCTCGGCGTCGGCGCCGTCGGCGCCCTTGTAGGTGTGGGCGTAGCTGTAGTCGAAGCCGCAGCGGGGCGGGATGTGGGCGGGCGGCTTGACGAGGGCCGCGGGGCTCGGGTCGCTGGGCGCGCGGGCCGTGGCGGCCGGGCCGAAGCCGGCGAAGGCGAGAACGGCGAGCGCGAGCAGGCCCGCGAGCAGGCGAAGCGGCTGGATGGTCATGCGATGGTCCCCCCTGGAGCGGCGAATGGAGCACCGAACCGGGGGCGGCGCAACGGGGACCTGCGGTCAGCCCTCGTTGGCCGCCGTCGGCCCGGCGCGGCGCTCGAACGCCCTGGCCAGCAGGGGCGCGCCGATCAGGCCCACGACGACCAGCAGCATGAACCAGAGGCGGTTGGGCTCGGTCCACGGCGCCCGGTCTGCGGTCCCGAACCAGGCGACCAGGTTCAGCGCCCCGCCCAGGATGGTCAGCGGCCAGGCGCGGCGCAGGAAGCGGGCGATCGAGGGCCCGGACCGGATGGGGCTGAGCAGGGCGGCCATGAACAGGGGCACGGCCACCATCAGCTCGCCGAGCTTGTGCTGGAATGTGGGGTCGGCGGCGAGCGCCGCGGCGCCGCCCTCGCGGACCACCGGCGCGGCGGCCTCGACCATGGCCCACAGCAGCCAGGCGCCGGCGAACAGCCCCGCCGCCGCCATCACCCAGAAGTTCATCGGCCGGCGCCCGCTCATCCCGTCCCCCCTCGCTTGCGAATCCATCCCTAGCGGGCGAGGCGGGCGGCGGGAAGGCCCGTCGAACACGGGTCGGCGGCGGATGCAGGCGCGAACCAGGACGCGCCCGAAAGGATCGCGCCGAAACCGGGCGGTTTCAAGCAGGTTTCGTCGTTGAGACGACAGATCCGGTGGGGGTTGGGCGCTTGGTGGAGCCGAGCGGAATCGAACCGCTGACCTCCTCATTGCGAACGAGGCGCTCTACCAACTGAGCTACGGCCCCAAGCGAGGCGCGCAAATAGGGGCGAACCCGGGCGTTCGTCAAGACAAGCCGTGGGCGGCCGGTTGTCTCGGGCGCCGGGGTGCCTACCTTGCCGGGTCGGGGCCGCGCCGATAGAAGCGGCCGACGCATCTCCGGGAGGCCCTATTGGGCGGTTTCATCCACTTCCTGCTCGACTCCATCCTGCAGCTGATGGTGTGGGCCATCATCATCTCGGCGATCCTCAGCTGGCTGGTGGCCTTCGACGTCATCAACCTGCGCAACCGCTTCGTCTACATGGTCGCCTCCTTCCTGGAGTCGGTGGTGCAGCCGCTGCTCTATCCCCTGCGCCGCATGATCCCGGCCTTCGGCGGCATCGACATCACCCCGATCATCGCCCTGCTGATCATCCACGGCATCCGCATCTACCTGCTGCCCCCGGCCATGGCGCCGCTGAAGGCCGCGCTTGGCGGCTGACGGCTTCCTGCTGGCGGTGCGCCTGACGCCGCGCGGCGGGGCCGACCGCATCGACGGCTGGGAGACCGACGCTGCCGGCCGCCGCTACCTGAAGGCCCGCGTCCGCGCCGCGCCGGAGGACGGCCGCGCCAACGCCGCCCTCGAAGCCCTGCTGGCCGCTCGGCTCGGCCTGCCGAAATCGGCGGTCCGCGTCGCCCGCGGGACCACGGCAAGACTGAAGCAGGTGGCGATCGAGGGCATGGCCGAGGCCGCCGCGCTGGCGAAGCTGGGCGGCTAACACCGGCATTACCGTTTTGTCAGAAAACGCACCTTTCTCGCGGGTTTTCCGCGTGCTTGAGTGCCCGCCGCTTTCGAGGACTTAGGGGGGTACTCCGTGATCCGTTTGAAGACCGCGGCCGCCGCCGCGAGCGTCGCCGCCCTGCTAGCGGGATGCGCCACCACCGGCACGACATCAGGCAGTTCGACCACCGCTTCGGCGGACACGCGGCCGCTGCCGCCGGGCCTGCAGCAGGATCGCCAGGCCGATCCGTTCCCCTCGACCTATCAGGTCATGGCCAGCCGTCCGACGGCCATCGTCGGCGCCACCGCCTTCGACGGCATCGGCGGGCGCATCGACAACGCCACGGTGCTGATGCGCGACGGCAAGGTCGAGCGCGTCGCCGCCGGCCTCGCCGCCCCCGACGGCTACGAGGTGATCGACGGCCGCGGCAAGTACGTCACCCCCGGCGTCATCGATTCCCACAGCCACCTCGGCGTCTATCCGTCGCCGGGCGTCGCCGCCCTCTCGGACGGCAACGAGGCGGTGAACCCAAACACCGCCCAGGTCTGGTCCGAGCACTCCCTGTGGCCCCAGGACCCCGGCTTCAACACCGCCCGCGCCGGCGGGGTGACCACCCTGATGATCCTGCCTGGCTCGGCCAACCTGTTCGGCGGCCGCTCGGTGACCGTGCGCAACGTGCCCTCGCGCACCATGCAGGGCATGAAGATGCCGGGCGCGCCCTACGGCCTGAAGATGGCCTGCGGCGAGAATCCCTCGCGCGTCTACGGCGGCCGCAACCAGTCGCCGGCCACCGGCATGGGCAACGTCGCCGGCTATCGCGCGGCCTGGATCAATGCGGCCAACTACCAGAAGAAGTGGGACGACTACCGCGCCAAGGTCGAGAAGGGCGAGAAGGCCGACGCCCCCGCCCGCGACCTGCAGATGGACACGCTGGCGGGCGTCCTGCGCGGCGACATCCTGGTCGAGAACCACTGCTACCGCGCCGACGAGATGGCGGTGATGATCGATCTGTCGAAGGAGTTCGGCTACAAGATCCGCGCCTTCCACCACGCCTCCGAGGCCTACAAGATCGCCGACCTGCTGGCCCGCGAGGACATCTGCGTGGCCACCTGGACGGGCTGGTGGGGCTTCAAGATGGAGGCGCTGGACGGCATCGAGGAGAACGCGCCGCTGGTGCACGCCGCGGGCGGCTGCGCCGTCATCCACTCCGACGACGACACCCTGACCCAGCGCCTGAACCAGGAGGCGGCCGCGGCCTTGTCGGCGGCCCGCCGCGGCGGGCTGCAGATCAGCGAGGCCGAGGCCATGCGCTGGATCACCTCGAACCCGGCCAAGGCGCTGGGCATCGCCGATCAGACCGGCTCGCTGGAGCCCGGCAAGCGGGGCGACGTGGTGCTGTGGAGCGCCAACCCGTTCTCGATCTATGCCGTGGCCGAGAAGGTCTACATCGACGGGGCCCTCGCCTACGACCGCCGCGACCCGCGCTTCCAGGCGCGTTCCGACTTCGAACTGGGCCTGGAGGGCCGCTGATGAAACGCTTCAGCCTCAAGGCGCTCGTCACCGCGGCCGCGCTGTCGGTCGCCGTCCCCGCCGCGGCCGAGACCGTGGCCATCGTCAACGCCCGCATCCTGACCGCCGGCCCGGCGGGCGAGATCGCCAACGGCACGGTGGTCATCCGTGACGGCGTCATCGCCTCGGTCGGCCAGGGCGGCGCGCCGGCCGGCGCCCGGGTCATCGACGCCCAGGGCGGCGTGGTTACGCCGGGCATCGTCGCGGCGGATTCGGGCCTCGGCGGCGTCGACGTCGGCGCCGTCGGCGACGACCTGTCGGTGACCACCTCGGATCTGTCGGCCGCCTTCGACGTGCAGTACGGCCTGAACCCCTGGTCGTTCACCATTCCGGTGGCGCGGCTGGGCGGCGTGACCCGCGCCATCGTCACGCCCGGCTATGACCGCGCCCAGGGCCGCGAGCTGCTGTTCGCGGGCCAGGCGGCTGTGGTCCACCTGGGCCAGGGCGCCGACATGCTGGTGCGCCCGAAGGCGGCGATGATGCTCGACCTGGGCGAGGGCGGGGCCGCCCGCGCCGGCGGCGCCCGGGGCGCGTCCTTCGTGGCCCTGAAGGCCGCGCTCGACGACGTGCGCTGGTACATGCGCAACCGCGCCGCCTACGACCGCGGCGAGGCGCGCGGGCTGAAGCTGTCCCGCGCCGACCTCGAGGCCCTGGTCCCGGTGGTCGAGGGGCGCATGCCGGTGATCGTCTCGGTCCACCGCGCCGCCGACATCCAGCAGGTGCTCAAGCTCGCCCGCGAGGAGCGGCTGAAGGTCATTCTCGACGGCGCCGAGGAGGGCTGGATGGTCGCTGACCAGATCGCCCGCGCCGGCGTGCCCGTCATCGTCAATCCGCTGTCGAACCTGCCGGGCTCTTTCGAGAGCCTGGGCTCGACCATGGAGAACGCGGCGCGGCTCGAGAAGGCCGGCGTCACCGTGATCCTGAAGAGCCAGGAAGGCGGCGTGCACCGGGTGCGCGAGACCCGCTACAACGCCGGCAACGCCGTCGCCCAGGGCATGTCGTGGGAAGGCGCGCTGAAGGCCATCACCATCAATCCGGCCCGCGCCTTCGGCATGGGCGACCGGTTCGGCTCGATCGAGCCGGGCAAGGAGGGCGACGTGGTGATCTGGAGCGGCGACCCCTTCGAGCCCCTGAGCCAGCCGGTCGCCGTCTTCGTGCGCGGCCAGCAGCAGCCTCTGACCTCGCGCGGCCTGGAGCTGCGCGACCGCTACCGCGACCTGAACGCGCGGTACGGCTACTGACGCGGAGCGGCGGGCCGTCTGCGGCGGCCCGCCCTATCGCCAGCCGTAGTTGAAGCTGATGCTGACCCGCTCGGTGCGGGCGGCGTTGGCGACGACTTCGTGGCGCAGCCAGCTTTCCCAGAGGTAGAGCCGCCCCGGCGCGAGCTCGAGCGTGACGAAGCTCTGCAGCTCCTCGGGCGCGTCAGGCCGCCGCGTTGGAGCCGCCATCATCATCGGCAGGCGCGGATCCTCGAGGCGAAGGCCGCCCGCGCCCGGGGGCGTCGTGACATAGACCGTCCCCGAGACCACGCTGTGCGGGTGGATGTGTCCCGAATGGGCGGCCCCGCGCTTCAGGACGTTGACCCACAGGCTGTCGAGCCTCAGCCGGCCGCGTGGCCCGAGATCGAAGGCCAGGGCGTCGGCGTAGCGGGCGACGTGGCGGTCGAGCCGCCGCTTCAGATCGGCGAACGCCGTGGCCCGCGAAGGCAGGTCGTCGAGCGAGGCGTAGGAGGTGTAGCCGCCGTATCCCTTGGCGCGCGACCACGCCTGGCCGGCGCGGTCCTCGGCGGCCAGCATGGCGCAGGCCTGCGCAAGGTGGGCGTTGAACGCCTCGAAGCCTGGCTCGTCGGCCAGCGACGCCTCGTAGATACGGGTCGGAAACAGGGTGCGCAGGCTGGACATGAAGCGCCCGTTATCACGCCGCGCCGCGGCCTGCATCCGACCGCTTCCCGGAGCGTTGGATGCTGCATGGACGATGATGATCGGATTGCGGAGCTCGGACGACGGCTGGCCCGGGCCGTCGCGGCGGAGAATTTCGAGGAGGCGGCGCGGCTCGGCGCCGAGATCGACCGTCTCGCGGGGCTAGAACCGGGCGCCAGGCGCGGCCCGTCCCTCGTGCGCGGCAGCCCCGGCCGGATGGGCCTGGGCACCGACCAGCCGGTGGTGAAGCGCCCGGAGGGCTGGACGCCGCCGCCGAGGCCCGACCTGGGCGCGCGCACTGCGCCCCGCCGCGGCAGGCCGAAGGGCGCTCGATGAAGCCCATGACCATGCTGCTCGTCGTGCTGGCGGCCCTCGTCGTCAGCCTCGTCGTCTGGCGGATGACGGGCGGAGCGGTCGTATTCTTCTTCCTGCCCCTGCTGTTCGCCCTGCCCCTGTTAGGGCGGCGCCGGCGCTGACGGTCAATTCTTGTTCAACGGCCCAGCCGGAACCAGCCTGCCTGGGACGGGTTCGTTGCCACATCCTCAACCAGCCAAGGAGACTTCCCATGGAAGCTGCCAACGAGCGCGCCGTCGATGTCCTCAACAGCCTCATCGAGACCACGCTCGACAGCGCCAACGGCTATCGCGAAGCCGCCGAGAACACCGAGAATCCACAGTTCCGGACCATGTTCGAGCAGCGCTCCCAGAAGCGCATGCAACTGGTCAGCCAGCTCCAGCAGGAGGTGCGCACCTTCGGCGGCGAGCCGGAGACCGACCAGTCGATGCTCGGCAAGGCCCACAACAAGTTCGTTGAGCTGAAGAACGCCCTGACCAACCGCGACGACAAGGCCGTCATCGACGAGGTCGAACGCGGCGAGGACGTCATCAAGGCCAAGTACGAGAAGGTGGTCAACGACGCCGACCTGCCTCCGACCACCCGCGAGTTGCTCAACCGCGCCTACGGCGAGGTGAAGGCCGACCACGACGAAGTCAGCCGCATCAAGCACCAGATGCACTGAGGCATGGCGCGGGCGGCCCGGTCGCCCGCGCTATCCCGCCAGGAAGAAGGCCGCGGCAAGGGCCGCCAGTACGATGAGCCCCGCGGCCCAGAGCAAGGCTGATGGCGGGCGGCCGGCCGCTCCGTCCGGCGTCAGACCGGGCTCGGCGGCGTTGGCGCGCTCGCCTGCGGCGGCCGTCCGGTTCTCGTGGGCGCGGGCCTGGGCGATTTCCTGCGTCGACGGCCCGTGACCCCCGGCTTCCTCGTCGGTGCCCAAGGGAGCCGCCGCCGGATCGAAGCCCGGCGTCTTGTCGCCGCTTCGTCCGCTGTCGATGTCGTCCTGCAACTGCGGGGCGGTCGGATTGTCTCGTGCGTCCGCCATGGCGGGCTCCTCTTCGGCTTGTAGGGCCAACCCGGTCCCGCGGCGTTCGTTCCGTGCGGGGCTCGCTAGGGAACCGACCTTGCGTGCAGCGGTTGGGAGCAGGGGATCTGCCCCCTCCACAGCGAGACCGGTGGCTGCACTCGCCAGAGTCCTGCTTCTTCTCATCCTGCTTCCGCCGGGGCCGGCGCTGGCCGCGGTCGAGATCGCCTTCTACTCCAGGGATGCAGACGTCCGTTTCCCCCACGCCTTTGTGGTGCTGCAGGGGACAGTGGACGCCACGGGCGAAGCGGTGAACGAGGACTATGGGTTCACCGCGGTGACGCCCTCGCCGGCAGTGCTCTGGGGACCCGTGCGCGGCCGGATCATCACCGACCATCCCAAGGCCTATGTCGCCGGCAGCCGCCGGCACTTCAGCTTCGTTCTGAGCGACGCGGAATACGCCGGCGTGATGGCGGTGATCGAGCGCTGGCGCCGCCTGCCGCAGCCGTCCTACGCCCTCGACACCCGCAACTGCCTGTTCTTCGTCGCCGACATCGCGGCCGCACTGGGCCTGGAGGCCGACCCGCCGGCGCGTCTGGTCCGCAAGCCCCGCTCCTTCCTGACCTGGCTGACCGACCGCAACCGTCCGCTGATACAGGCGCGCACGGAACCCCCGGCCGCCGATGTCGCCGGGGTCAGCGCGACGCCCGCTTCAGGTAGTCGATGAGCGCGCGGCGCTCCTCCGCCTTGCGCAGGCCGAGGTAGGACATGCTGGTCCCGGGCATGGCGGCTTCCGGATCCGCGATGAACCGGTCCAGTTCAGCCTCGCTCCAGCGCAGGCCACGCGCCGCGGCGGATCGCATCGCCGCCGAGTAGTCGAAACCGGGCTCGCCGGCCGCGGGCCGTCCTACGACCCCGGAAAGGTTGGGCCCCGGCAGGCCTCGCTCGGCCGGATCGACCGAATGGCAGGCGTAGCATTGCTGGAACAGCCGCTCGCCGGGGTTTGCAGCCTGGACCGCCGACACGGCGAGCAACGCCGCGGAGGCCGCGAGCATCAATCCGACACGATGCGGCTTCATCGGCCCATCAGCCGCCGTAGTCGACGACGACCAGGCGATCCACGCCCGACTCCGCGCCCCAGGCCTCGCCCTTCCTGCCCAGCATCTGGCGCACGTTTGCGCCCTCCCGGTCGCTGGGGAACGCCTCGAACCGTTCCGTGACGGGATCGAAGCGCAGGATCGCATTGGCCGCGAAGTCCGTCACCCAGACCTTGTCGGTCTCGTCGACGTACACCGAGTAGGTCTTGGGTTTCTCGCCGGGCAGTTTCCACGCTTTCCATTCACCATTGGACGGATCGTGGCGGCTCAGCTGTCCCGAGTTCCATTCGCTGACCCAGATGCGCCCCCGGCTGTCGGACCAGACCCGGCGGGCGCCCTGTCCCGCGGTCGGCGGTTCGATGACCGTCGCCTCGCCTGTGTCGAGGTCGACCTTCGCGATGTGATTGCCCGCCAGCGACGCGTAGTAGATGTCGCCCGAGGGCGTCGCCGTGATGCCATAGGGGCCCCGGCCGCGCGGAGCCGCCCACACCTTCATGTCCCCGGTGGCCGGGTCCAGCCGGCCGTAGAAGCCGGTCTGGCCCGTGAACCACACCCGCCCGCGACCGTCGAACGCCGCCGTGTTGAGGTTCGCGTAGCCGGTGTCCTCGGGCAGCTTCCACACCTTCACGGCGCGCGTTGCGGGATCGACCCGCACCATGGCGTTCTGGCCGCCGTCGGTGATCCAGGCGGCGCCGTCCGGTCCCACGATGACGCCGTGGGGAGCGGATCCTTCGCCAAGGGGAACGAGCTCGACCTTGCCGGTCGCCGGATCGAGGATTCCCAGGTGACCCGACCGCTGGGCCGTGTACCAGACCGTACCGTCGGGCGGGGCGGCGACGTCGTGGGGCCGGCCGCCGGCAGGAAGGTCATAGTACCGGACTTCCTGGGCATGGGCGGGTTTAGCGGCCATAGGGCCGCAGGCCATCAGGGCGACCGCGAAGAGCGCGGCGAAGGCGCGGGGCATGGAGTTCTCCTTGCGGATGTCGCCTCCAGCTTATCCGGGCAGCCGGGTGGGACAAGCTTCACCGTAATCGTCCTTAAAGGTTGATCGGCTACGGCTGGGACAGCTGAGGGTGGAATACGAATGCGTCGGGTCTCGCTGTCGTGGCGGCTGCTGTGGAGCGTGGGCGGGTCGACCGTGGCCGTCGCCGCGCTGGCGTCCGTCATGGGATTCTTCCTGTTCCTGAAGGAGCTGGAGGCGAACAAGGCCGAGTTCATGGCCGAGTACGTGGCCGAACGTGCGACGCTGGAATCCGACCCCTTCAACGACATGTCGGGTTTCCACGCCTCGGCCGTCGACGCCATGAAGGAACGGCTCAGGTCGCTGGCGACGACGCCGGACGCCATCGTCGAGGAGCGGTTCGACGGGCTCTTTCCGCTGAGGCCCGACGGCACGCGCCGCAGCCGGCCGGAGTACTTCGACGGGGTCACCGATCCCCGGCTTGGCCGCATATCGGGAATGGGGGCGTTCATCTCGGGCCGCGAGCCCCTGACCCTGGAAGACAAGCGGCTCATGCTCGCCGCCTTCGCCGTCGTGCATGGCATCGGCACCGCCCAGAAGGCGCGCCACGACAACTTCTATTTCTACACCCCCAGCGACCGGCTGGTGATGTTCGGGCCCAACCGCCCGGACCGGTTGCTGCACTACCGCGAGAGGGCGCCCGCCGACTTCTCCGTACGCGGCGAAGAGATGCTGCAGATGACCCTGCCGCGTCTCAACCCTTCGCGGGAGATGCGGTGCACGCGCCTGCGGTTCCTGCTCAGTGATGCGAGCCAGAGCCGGCAGAGCACGGCGTGCGCCACCCCGGTCGACCTGAACGGCCGCCATGTCGGCGCCTTCGGGTCCTCCGTCTTCGTCACCGACATGCTGACCGACACCATGGACCGGCGTCTGGAAGGGGCCGAAAATCTCATGGTCGAGGCGGGGGGCGGGCTCATCGCCTACCCCGGCTTCGCGAAACCGGGCGAGGCGCCCCGCAGCGTGGTCGAACGGCTCGAGCAGGAACTCGGCTTGCGGGGACTCATGCGCCGGGTGGCCGCCGACCCGGACCATACCGGCGTCATCGACACCGCCGACGGGCGCCATCTGGTGGCCTACGCCCGACTGGACCGGCCAGGCTGGTACCTGCTGATGCGCTATCCAAAGTCGGAACTGGCCATGGCCGCCGCCCGGTCCGCCGGTTTCATCCTGGTGATCGGGCTGCTCGCGGCGGTGCTGCAGGCCATCCTCGTGGTCCGCCTGAACCAGCGGCAGGTCGTGCGTCCCTTGCGCGAACTGGCGCTTGAGGCGCTCAACCGGCGTGGTTCGGACGAAGCCCTGGCCGCCGCCGGTCGACGTCCGGACGAAATCGGCAGGCTTGCGCGTGCATTGCGGCGCGAACGCTCGAAGGTCGATCGGCTGCTGGCCTCGCTAGAGGCTCGGGTCAGACAGAGAACCGCCGAGCTGGAGGCGGCCAACGCGGCCAAATCGCGCTTCCTCGCCAACATGAGCCACGAACTGCGCACGCCCCTGAACGGGGTGATCGCGATTGCGGACCTGCTGCAGGGCTCGGTGAAGGACCCGGCGGATCGCGACAAGGCCGCGCTGATCGCGTCGTCCGGCAAGCACCTCGAGCGCGTCGTCGGCGACATCCTCGACTTCTCCAAGCTTGAAGCCGGTCAGGTGCGCCTGGAAGCCGTGCCCTTCGACCTTGTCGAAACGCTCGAAGCCGTGTCCGGCGTCCACCGCGCCGCCGCGGAGGCCAAGGGCCTGGGCCTGACCCTCGTCATCTCCCCATCGGCGCGCGGATGGCGGCTCGGGGATCCCACCCGCACCTCGCAGATCATGTCGAACCTCCTCAGCAATGCGGTGAAGTTCACCGAGGCCGGCGGGGTGACGGTCCGGGTCGATGGCGACGCCGAGGGTGTCGCCATCGAGGTCCAGGACAGCGGTCCGGGATTCTCGCGCGAGGTCGCGGAGCGCCTGTTCCAGCCCTTCGAGCAGGCCGACGCCTCGGTGACCCGAAAGTACGGCGGCGCGGGCCTCGGCCTCGCGATCTCAGCGGCGTTGGCGCGCGAGATGGGCGGGGGCATCGAGGCGGACGGGTCCAGCCGGAACGGCGCCTGCTTCACGCTGCGGCTTCCACTGCCCCGCGTGTCCCGCAAGCCGCAGTCGGCCGCCGGCGAGCCGGAAGCGGCGCCGGATAACACCGCAGACGCCCTGGCCTCGGCCGCCCCGCCCCGCATCCTTCTCGCCGAAGATCATCCGGCCAACCGCAAGGTGGTGGAGCTGATCCTGGGGTCCGCCGGGCACGACCTGACCATGGTCGAGGATGGCGCCGCGGCCGTGGAGGCGCATGCCGCGGCGCCCTATGACCTGATCCTGATGGACATGATGATGCCGGTGATGGACGGCCTCACCGCCACGCGTCGCATCCGGGAGACGGACGCGCACACGCCGATCCTGATGCTGACGGCCAACGCCCTGGACGAACACGTGCGCGCTGCGCACGAAGCCGGCGCCGACCGGCACCTGTCCAAGCCGGTGCGGCCGGCCGAGCTGCTGGCCGCCATCGACACGGCTCTGGCCGAGCGGGCGCGCCTGGCGGCCTGAGCCCGGCCGGGTTCGCCGCCGGACCCGTGTTCATGGGAAAGGGTGGTGCCGCCTAGGTGACTCGAACACCTGACCTACGCATTACGAATGCGCCGCTCTACCAGCTGAGCTAAGGCGGCCCATGGCCTGGGCCTCCGCCCGATGGGCGGGAAGCGGCATTTACACGGAGCCTGCATCCTTGCCAAGGCCGGCGCGACGTCGCGGTCGCGCAAGCGGACGAGGGCTCGTCGGGGCAGCCGCCTCCGGGGCTCCGGCGAGGTCGTCATCATAGGCCCCCGGGTCGTCCGGCGCATGAAAGGCGCCGCTCTCCGCCGCGGAAACGAAGGGCGCGGAGGCTTCGTACTGGGCCGGCAGTTCCGGCAGGTCAGTGAGCACTCGCTCGCGCCGCTCGAACCGCGGATGCAGCAGCACGCCGCTCTCGGCCCAGGTCGACACCAGACGGGTCCAGTCGGCCTGGCCGTAGGCGAAGGCGCGGCCCTCGGGGTCGAGATCGGACCAGTCTGGCTCCTGGGCGGCGGCGGCTCCCCGCGCGACCCAGGCGCGGGCTTCATCGGCCTTGCCCTGGGCCCAGGCGGCCCGAGCGAACAGGCCGCACAGCCGCGCGGTCGGGGGTTCGTCCGCAAGGGCGGCGACGGCGGCCTTCAGGCCCGCGCTGTCGTGGGCCAGCAGGGCCTGTTCGACACCCAGGATGCGGCTCTCGCGATGGTTCGGGTTGCGCTCCATCAACTTGCGGAGCCTCTGGGCGCGCTCGCGCGGCGTCTCGTCCGTCCGCAGGTCGCGATAGCCCAGCCACAGCGCAGGATGCGGCGCCGCCGCCCAGGCCTGCTCGATGAGGTCTTCAGCCCGTCCGACCTTGCCCGCGTCGGCCAGCAGCCGGCCGGCCAGGACAGCGCCGGGCGCAAAGCCCGGCGACAGCTTCGCGGCCTTGGCGGCGTAATCGGCGGCCTGGTCTCGCAGCTTCGGATCGGCGCTCTTTTCCAGGCTGGCGGCGGATGCGGCGAGCAAGGCGGCGCGGGCCCGCTCGGCGACCACCGGGGTGACGATCTTGCGGCTGAGCGCGCTTTCGACCAGGTCCAGCGCCTCGGCCCACTCGCCGGCCTCGAGCCGGGCTTCGAACAGGGCGCGCCAGGCCCAGCGCGCGGTCTTGGCCAGGTTGTAGGCGTCCTGGGCATGACGGGTGGCCGCCTCCCGGTCGCCCTGGGCCTCGGCCAGCAGCATGAGCCCCCGGTGCCCGGCCAGACGCATCTCGGGGAAGCCCAGCATGGCGGCGTAGGCCGCCTGGGCCGCGGCGACGTCTCCGGCGGCCTCTGCCGCCTGGGCGGCCAGCACTCGCACCAGAGCGGGGGTCTCCTCGGCCACATCCGCGGCCTTCTGGGCGCAACGCCGGGCCTCCGCGCCCTCCCCGGCAGCCACGGCCAGAAAGCCGCGGGTCAGGGTTTCCATCCCCTGGCGTCGGCGGGTCTCGATGCGGGCCCTCGCAGACCGGCGGGGAGCCTCGGCGATCCACAGCACGAGGCGCCAGGTCGCGACCGCCAGCAGCGCGAGACCGCCGATCAGCACGGCGGCGGCCGCGGCGGTTGTGTCCAGGCGCCAGCCGAGCCAGACCAGACTCGCGCGTCCCGGTTCGCCGGCCATGGCCAGGGCGGTGACGAGCACCGCCAGCACCGCCAGGAAGATCAGGGCGCCGCGGATCACGGGGTCGTCTCCTCCTGGGAGCCGGCGAGGTCCCTCAGGGCGCCGGTCCGCAGGGCGGCGATACGACGCTCGATCTCGAGTCGACGCCCGGCCCGTTCGCGCCAGGCGGCGGTCGCCTCGCGGCCCCCTTCGGGCAGCGTTCCCAACTGCTGCAGGGCGCCTTCTATGTCGCCGTCGGCGACGCGGCGCTCCGCCCGCGCCAGGATGGCGTCGGAGGAAGCTCCGGTGACGTCGTCGACGCGCCGCACGGTGACCAGCGAGGCCAGGGCGGCGCCGAGCCGCGCAAGCACGCCCGCATTGGGCGCAGCCGCGCGTGAGGCCGCGGCGGCGCGTGCGGCGACGTCGGGGAATTCGGCCGCCAGCGCCGCGCGGGTCGGCGCTCCCGTCTCGGCCAGCGGACGCAGCCCGGCCAGGGCCTCGGATCCCGGGCTCAGGCGTTCGAGGGTCACGACCTCGGCCACGAAGGGCCGGGAGGTTGCGGCGGCGTCGGCGAGGGCCGCCGCGGCGACGGCGGCCGATGCCGCCCGGGCAGACCGCTGCTGCGCACGCTCAAGGCGGTCCAGACGCGCATTGATGGCCCCGGCGTCGGCGGTGGCGAAGCCGTAGGGCGAGGCCTGCAATGCGCGGCCCTCCGCGGCCGCCAGCGCGGTCTCGAGCTCGGCGATCCGCGCCCTGAGAACCTCCGGGCTCTCGGCCTGGGATTCGCCGATGGCCGCAGGCCGGGTCTCGGGAGCCTGACGCCGGACGGCGCCCGGCAGGAAGGCTGCGACGAGCACGGCGGCGAGCAGCCCCGCGCCGAGGATCCCGAGCAGTCCCCAGGCCTTGCGATTGATCGGCCTGCGCGGCCGCGCGCCCGGCGGCGCGTGCGGCTCCGGAGCTTCGGCATCCGGCGGCCGTGAGGCGTCCTGAACGTCCATCTCGATCATGCGGGCGGGCTCGCTCGGCAGTTCGGCGAGCAGCTTAAGCAATGCCGGTTCGT
Source organism: Pseudomonadota bacterium (assembly GCA_023432855.1). Taxonomy (GTDB): domain Bacteria; phylum Pseudomonadota; class Alphaproteobacteria; order Caulobacterales; family Caulobacteraceae; genus JAEZEZ01. The sequence goes on from JAEZEZ010000029.1 coordinate 15,912, forward strand.
CAGGGAACGGCGCCGCGCGAACCTTTTCAAAGCGCGCCTGCCTGAGGGGCGCCGCCACCGCATCGGACAGGCACAGGTACCAGGCCCGCCCTTCCCGCCAGGGCGCGCAGACGGCGGCGATCCTGCGCGCCGCCTTCGACGAGTGCACCAGCACGGCGTCGAGACCGTCGTGGTCGAGGACCGCCAGCGCCTCGCTAGGGGCCCGCGCGACGGTTTCGTAGAGCGCCACCTGGCGGACGACCACGCCTGGCCCTGCTTCCGCCGGCAGGTCGCCCGCGAGATCCCGGCCGCCGGGATGCAGCACCACCGAGCCTTTCGGGAGGCCGGCCTCGGCGATCGTCCTTCCAAGCGCCTTGACGTCTCCGGCTGCCGAGACGACCGAAGCGAACCCGGCCTGGCGCGCTGCCTCGGCGGTCGCGTCCCCCACTGCGAAGACGGGCAGGTCGCGCCGTGGCGTTCGGGTGATGAAGGCTTCCACGCCGTTTGCGCTGCTGAAGGCGAGCGCGGCGACATCGTCGACCTCCACCGCGGCCGGCAGCGGCTTGACGCGCATCACGGGGGAGACGAGGGGGCTGTGGCCCAGGTCCCGCAGGCGCTCGGCCGTCCGATCGGCTCCAGGGCTGGCGCGGGTGACCCAGATGCGCATCAGGCCACCAGCAGCCGGTCGCCGGCCTCCGCGCGGACTTCGCCCCCGAGCCGTAGACCCAGCTGGAAGGCCTGGGCCTCGCTGTCGCCGGTGTCGAGCCTGACCTCCCCGGCGCTGCGCCAGCGCTCGCGGCCGTCGGCGGACAGGGCTTCAACCGTCAGGGCGAGAGTATCGTCCGAAACCTCGGCGAAGGCCCCAACCGCAGTGCGGCACGAGGCCTCGAGCGCCGACAGGGCGCCCCGCTCGGCCGCCACGCGCACAGCGGTCGGCGTGTGATGCAGGGCCTGAAGCCAGGCTGCGCCGGCGTCCTCGGTTCGAGACTGTATGGCCAGAGCGCCCTGGCCTGGAGCAGGCGGATTCGAGCGGGGGTCGATGCTGCTGCGAATGACCTGAGGCATGCCCATGCGGATCAGCCCTGCGGAAGCCAGCAGTATGGCGTCGAAATCGCCCGCCTCCAGCCGCCGCAGGCGCGTGTCCACGTTGCCGCGCAGCATCTCGACCTGGAGGTCCGGCCGCGAGGCCAGCGACTGGGCCTGGCGGCGCAGGCTGGCCGTGCCCAGCCGGGCGCCCTGGGGCAGGTCGTGCAACTGCTCCCACTTCAGGCTGACGAAGGCGTCGCTCGGATCCTCGCGCTCCGGGACGGCGGCGATGGAAAGTCCTTTGGGCGTCTCGGCCGGGACATCCTTCATGGAATGGATGGCGAGATCGATGCGTCCGTCGAGCAGCGCCTCCTCGATCTCCTTGGTGAACAGCGCCTTCCCGCCCGCCTCGATCAGCCGTCGGTCTTGAATCCGGTCGCCGGTGGTGGTGATCAGCACGAGGGGAGCAACCTCGTCGGGCCGGTCCGGATGGCCCAGGGCGGCGGCGATCTTCGCCTGCATCATGCGCGACTGGGCCTGGGCGAGCCGCGAAGCTCGGGTGCCGATCTTTACGGGCTGTTGCACTGGGGTCTGGCTGTGGCTACCTCGGTCGGACTTCAAGCGGTTACAGGAGCGCGGCGCCCGCCGCAACGATGGCTTCCCTCACGGTCCTCGGCATCGAGACGAGCTGCGACGAAACGGCCGCGGCCGTGGTGCGCCGGCATGCGGACGGCCGCGCCGAGGTCCTCTCTTCCGTGGTGGCCAGCCAGATCGAGGCGCACAAGCCGTTCGGTGGGGTTGTGCCCGAAATCGCGGCTCGGGCGCACGTCGAGATCGTCGACGCGATCGCGGGTCGGGCGATGTCCGAGGCGGGCATCGGATTCGAGGCGCTGGACGGGGTCGCGGCGACGGCCGGGCCGGGCCTCGTGGGCGGGGTGATGGTGGGGCTGAGTTTCGGCAAGGCCGTCGCCCTGGCCCGCAACCTGCCGCTGATCGCCGTGAATCACCTGGAGGGGCATGCCGTCTCGGCCAGGCTGGCCGCCAGCGCACCCTATCCGTTCCTGCTTCTGCTGGTTTCCGGCGGCCACTGCCAGCTGCTGGCCGTCGAGGGCGTCGGCGCCTGCCGCCGGCTGGGCTCGACCATCGACGATGCGGCCGGCGAGGCGTTCGACAAGATCGCCAAGGCGCTGGGCCTCGGCTATCCCGGCGGTCCTGCGCTGGAGAGGCTGGCCGAACCCGGGGATCCCGAGCGGTTCGTCCTTCCCCGGGCGCTGCTGGGGCGCAAGGACTGCGACTTCTCGTTTTCGGGGCTCAAGACCGCCGCCGCCCGCATCGCCGAAGCCCAGGTCCACACCGATCAGGATCGCGCCGACCTCGCCGCCGCGGTGCAGGCGTCGATCGCCCGTCAGCTGGCGGAGCGGTCGGACCGGGCTATGGCGGCCTATGCACAGGAGCATGGCCACCGGCTGTTCGTCGTCGCCGGCGGGGTGGCGGCCAATCGCACGATACGCGCCGTGCTCGAGCAGACCGCCGCGGCGCGCGGGTTCGCGTTCCTCGCCCCGCCGATGGCCTACTGCACGGACAACGCGGCCATGATCGCACTCGCGGGCGCCGAACGGCTGGCGGCGGGGATGACCTCGGCCCTCGACGCCGCGGCGCGCCCGCGCTGGCCGCTCGACGAGGCCTCGGCCCTGGCCGACCCGACCCACAAGCCCGGCCGCAAGGGAGCCAAGGCGTGACCAACTATTCGTCAGCGGGGGTGATCGGCGCCGGCGCCTGGGGCACCGCGCTCGCCCAGGTCTGCGCCCGCGCGGGGCTGAGGACCACGCTGTGGGCGCGTGAACCCGAGGTCGTCGAGGCCATTGCCCAGCGTCGCGAGAACACCCTGTTCCTGCCGGGCGTCACGCTTGAAGACGCCGTTGCAGTGACGGGCGACCTCGCCGATCTCGCCGGCGCCGATCTCATCCTGGCCGTGCCGCCGGCCCAGCACATGCGCTCGACGCTTGCCGCCTTCGCCACCCATGCGCGGGACGGCGTTCCTGTGATCCTCTGCTCCAAGGGCGTCGAGCGCGGCTCGCTCAAGCTGATGAACGACGTGCTGGCCGAGACCCTGCCCGGCGCAGCGCCTGCGGTGCTCTCGGGCCCGAGTTTCGCGGGCGAGGTGGCGCGGGGGCTGCCGACGGCGGTGACCCTGGCCTGCCCCGACGTGGACATGGGCCACGCCCTGGCGGCGGCGATCGCGATTCCGACGTTCAGGCCGTACGTCGTCGACGACATGGTCGGCGCCGAGACCGGCGGCGCCTTGAAGAACGTGCTCGCCATCGCCTGCGGCATTTCCGAAGGCCGCGAACTCGGCCGCAGCGCCCACGCGGCCCTGATCACCCGGGGGTTCGCAGAGATGACCCGCGTCGCCGCGGCGCTGGGGGCCCGGCCAGACACGGTGAACGGACTGTGCGGCCTGGGCGATCTCGTCCTCACCTGTTCCAGTCCTCAGTCGCGCAACATGAGCGTGGGCCTGGCCCTGGGTCGCGGCCAGACTCTGGCCGAGGCGCTGTCTGGCAAGCTCTCGGTCGCCGAAGGGGTGGAAAGTGCGCCGGCCGTCCGCGAACTGTCCGCCCGGCTGGGCGTGGAGACCCCGATCTGCGAGGTCGTGGCCGCCATCCTGGCCGGGGAGCTCGACGTCGACGAAGCGCTGAACGCCCTGTTGTCCCGGCCCCTCAAGAGCGAGCGATGAGGGCGCATTTTGTCATGAGCGCTCCAGGGGCGTTGCAGTGAGCGGCATGGACGACGCGGGCGCCGAGGCTCCCGAGGCCGTGGAGGAAGAGGTCCGGCCCCGGGTCTGGACTACCCCGCCGAACGTCCCCCTGTGCGCCGTCGACACGATCCCCGATCCGGGCGCGCGCAACTTCGTGCTGCAGATCGGCGTCGCCTACTTCCACGGCTTCGTCGTGCGCAAGGATGGCGAGGTCGCCGGCTACGTGGACCGCTGTCCGCACATGGGCGTGCCCCTGGCCCAGCAGATCGACGGCTACCTGACCTCGGACGCTTCCCTGATCATGTGCTCATGGCACGGCGCCCTGTTCCGGATCGAGGACGGGACGTGCGTCGGCGGTCCCTGCGTCGGTCGCCGGCTTGACCCCTGGCCGGTGGAGGTCCGCGACGGCATTCTCCGCACGGCCTGAGGCCTCAGGGCTGGACCCGGATCTCTTCGGCGAAGTCCGGCACCGGCGGCCGTGGCGCGCGCAGGCGTGACAGGCCCTCGGACATGCACTGGGACTCCGGCGTCCGCTGGTGGGCGAAGACGCCATCGACCACGCCCTCGGCGTCGAAGCTGACCACGATCACGAAGGGCTCCCAACGGGCGCCCGATGCGGGTCCGACGCAGCCCCGGAGGATTTCGAACATGGCCTGATTGAGCGCCGGGCCGAACACCTCCTCGCGATAACGGTCGGCCTGGCCGTGCCCTTCGTACCGCTGGGCGCGGTCGAACGCCTGCTGGTAGGCGGGGCCGCCGAAGACGATCGGCGCGCCGGGCGCGAGGCCGGGCTCGTCGCTCTCTTCCTGGGGAGCGGCGATGGCGACGAGGGCCATCAGGAGGGCAGGGGACATGCAAAACGGTCCGGAATGAGATTCCGGACCGTCTCACAAACCACCGCCGGGCTCTAGGCGGAAAGCAGTCCCGGCGCCGCCTGGCGACGCAGGCTCGCAACCGCCTCGGCGACCGGCGTGCGCGCCGGCGGGGTGGACGCCGCGTAGTTCGCCGCCCGTTCGGTCCACGACGCAAAAGTCCTGGGTTCGGCTGGCCGCCGCGACCCGTCTCTAGCCAGTTCCGTCATGACGCCTCCTGCCAAGGTGTGGGTAGCTGCGCAGTCAACGATGGAGCCGGTGCGAAAGGTCCCGGCTTCCGCAAAAATTTCTGGTGCTTAGGGCTGGATCTCGGCGGAGAAGGCCGCCACGTCGGCGAGCAGGGCCGGAACGGCCGCGTCGATGAGCTGGCGTCCCTTTTCCGGCGACGCCGCCAGGGGGTCGGACCCGATGCGTCCGTCCGGGAAGCGGGCGCGGAAATCGAGCGCGTCACGGATCGGCCCGGTCGGCGCGATGCGCGGCTCCAGCGGCGGGGATGTCTTAATCCGGTCGGGATAGGCGGCCTGGGTGACCGCGATTTCCGACGGCGTTGCGTGGCTTCCATGGCCTTCGGGGAAGAGCTTGAAGGCAAGCTTGTTCACCCCCGGCAGGTCCCACCAGTTCATCAGCTTCAGGGCGAAAGGCGCACGCTCCTCGGCGAACGACCACTCGGCGTAGATCTCGCTGAAGGCGGCCTCGATGGACGAGACGTTGCCGCCGTGGCCGTTGAGAAAATAGAGCCGTTCGAACCCGGCGCGGGTCAGGGAGGAGACCCAGTCGGAGATCGCCGCCTGGAAGGTCGAGGGGCGAAGGGAGATGGTGCCGGGAAAAGCCAGATGATGCTGGGCCATGCCGATGTTGAACGTCGGGGCCACCAGCAGCTCGCCGGCCTTTTCCGCCTCGTGGGCGATGATCTCAGGGCACAGCCAGTCGGTGCCCAGCAGGCCCGTCGGCCCGTGCTGCTCGTTCGATCCAATGGGGATGACCACCGTCTTCGACCGGGTGAGCCACTGTTCGATCTCGGTCCAGGTCGACAAAGCCAGAAGCATGCGCGAAATCCTTGGGGGCCGGTTTGGTCCGGCCGTCATATGTGGGAGGAACGGGGCGTCTCGCATAGATGGCCGCCGCCGTTCGCGCGACAGAATAGCGCATTCAGGAGGTTTCGCCCGTGCATGAGACGCTGATCCCGGTCCCGCAGGGGTGGCGCGACGGCGCCCTTCTCGACGCCGCGGCCTATCGGGCCGCCTGCGAACGGGCCGAGCGCGACCCCGACAGCTTCTGGCGCGATATCGCCGGCCGGCTCGACTGGATCGCGCCCTTTACCGAAGTGAAGGACGTCAGTTTCCGGAAGGACGACTTCCGCATCCGCTGGTTCGCCGACGGCGTGCTGAACGCGTCCGCGAACTGCATCGATCGGCACCTGGCCGAGAGGGCCGACGAGATCGCCATCATCTGGGAGCCGGACGACCCCGCCGAGGAGCCCCGCCGGATCACCTACGGCGAGCTTCACAGGGAAGTCTGCCGCATGGCCAATGTGCTGAAGGCGCACGGGGCCCGCAAAGGCGACCGGGTCACGATCTACCTGCCGATGATCCCCGAAGCCGCCTACGCCATGCTGGCCTGCGCCCGCATCGGCGCCGTCCACTCGGTTGTGTTCGGGGGATTTTCTCCGGACAGCCTGGCCGGCCGTATCCAGGACTGCGAATCCCGGATCGTCATCACTGCGGACGAGGGTCTCCGCGGCGGCAAGACGATCCCGCTCAAGATGAACGTCGACCTCGCCCTGACGCGGTGCTCGGACGTGGAACGCGTGCTGGTCGTTCGCCGGACGGGGGCCAAGTGGCTGAAGCACGCGGGCAGGGATGTGGATTACGCGGAGGAGGCTGCGAAGGTCTCCGACGATTGCCCCCCCGAACCCATGGGCGCCGAGGACCCGCTGTTCATCCTCTACACGTCCGGTTCAACCGGGAAACCGAAGGGAGTCCTGCACACCACGGGTGGGTATCTCGCCTGGTCGGCCTGGACCCACGAGGTCGTCTTCGATTATCGCCCCGGCCAGATCTACTGGTGTACGGCGGACGTGGGCTGGGTCACGGGCCACAGCTACATCGTCTATGGCCCCCTCGCGAACGGGGCGACCACGGTAATGTTCGAGGGCGTGCCGAACTGGCCCGACTCGAGCCGGTTCTGGGAAGTCATCGACCGGCACCAGGTCGAGATCTTCTACACGGCGCCGACGGCGATCCGGGCGCTCATGCGCGAAGGCGAGGCGCCCGTGCAGCGAACCTCGCGCAAGTCGTTGCGCCTGCTGGGATCGGTCGGCGAGCCCATCAATCCGGAGGCCTGGCTCTGGTACTGGCGCGTGGTCGGCGAGGAGCGCTGCCCCGTGGTCGACACCTGGTGGCAGACAGAGACGGGCGGCATCCTGATCGCGCCCGTCCCCGGCGCCGTCGATCTCAAGCCCGGGTCGGCGACGAAGCCCCTGCCGGGGGTGCAGCCGCAGCTGGTCGACGCCGACGGGGCGGTGCTGGAAGGCGCGGTGAGCGGCAATCTGTGCCTGACCGACAGCTGGCCGGGGCAGATGCGCACCGTCTGGGGCGACCATGCGCGGTTCCTCGAAACCTACTTCTCGACCTATCCCGGCAAGTACTTCACCGGCGACGGCTGCCGGCGGGACCAAGACGGCTACTACTGGATCACGGGCCGGGTCGACGACGTGCTGAACGTGTCGGGCCACCGCCTGGGCACGGCGGAAATCGAAAGCGCCCTCGTCGGCCACTCCGGCGTCGCGGAGGCGGCGGTGGTCGGGTATCCCCACGATATCAAGGGGCAGGGCGTGTGGTGCTACGTCACCCTGCAGGTCGGGGTGAAACCGACGGACGACCTGAAGGTCGAATTGCGCAACTGGGTGCGCCATGAGATCGGACCGATCGCTTCGCCCGACGTGATCCAGTGGGCTCCGGGCCTGCCCAAGACCCGTTCGGGCAAGATCATGCGCCGCATCCTGCGGAAGATCGCCGAGGGCGACGTCACCAACCTTGGCGACACCTCGACCCTCGCCGACCCGTCCGTGGTGGACGACCTCGTGGCGAACCGGGGCGGCTAGGGCGCGGCAACGGCAAATTTACCGTCCCCGGGCTATCCGGTGCGGGAAGCCGCGCCGGATGCCGCCCCATGCAAGTCCTGACCCCTCTGCTGCTGAGCGCCTTTCCCGCCCTCGTGATCATGGGCGCCCTGCGCGACGTCACGACGATGACGATCCCCAACCGGATCTCGCTGGCGCTGATCGTGCTGTTCTTCCCCGCGGCGTTCCTCGTCGGCATGCCCATCTCGGACGTGCTGGCGCATCTGGGGGTGGGCGTCGCCGCCCTAGTCATCGGGATGGTGATGTTCGCCCTGCGCTGGGTCGGCGGCGGCGACGCCAAGCTCCTGGCCGCCGCCAGCCTGTGGCTCGGCATGGCCGGGGCTCCGCACTTCCTGCTGTGGACCGGTCTGGCTGGCGGGCTGTTCGCGGTCGCCCTGATGCAGGCCCGCGCCTATTGCCAACCCTACGCCGCCCGGGGGCCGCGGTGGGTGGGCCGCCTGCTCGAGCCGAAGGGCGACATTCCCTACGGGGTGGCCATTTGCGCCGGGGCCCTGGCGGCCTTTCCGCACACCGCGCTGTTCGCTGGATTCGCTGGGACTCTGTGACGCTGTCCACAGGCCCAGGCTTAGGCCGGCGTTAACACCCTCCCTTCACTTTATCGGATCGGCGCAGTCCGTCCGAAAACCGGCCGAAGGCCGGCGGAACGCCCAAGGGGGAACCGGGAATGAAACCCGTTCGGATCATTGTTCTCGCGGTGGCCGCAGTTTCCGCCATCGGCCTCGCGCTGCTCGTCCGGGGCATGCTCGCGGGTGAGCCGACGTCGAAGGCCGATGCGGCCGTGCCGGTGTCACAGCCCATCGAGAAGCCGATGGCGCGGGTGTTGGTGGCCAAGCGCGACCTGCCGGTCGGCGAACGCCTGACCTCCAGCGACATGGACTGGCAGCCCTGGCCGGTCGAGTCGGTCAACGCGGCCTTCGTCACTGACGGTTCGGTCGAGATCGCCGCTCCGGTTGCGCCCGCCGAGGGCGAGGCCGCGGACGGGAAGAAGGACAACGCCAAGGGCGGTGACGCCGCAGCGCCCGCGGCCCAGATCACCCGCGCGGTGGCCAACCTCGGCGGCAACGGCCCCAAGGGCGGCTTCATCGGCGCCGTGGTGCGCGAACCTTTCCTGGCCGGCGAGCCCATCGTCGACCGCAAACTCGTCCGCGCCGGCGAGAGCGGCTACCTCGCGGTGGTGCTGCAGCCCGGCATGCGGGCGATGTCGATCCCGGTGACGGTCGAGACCGGCGCCGGCGGCTTCATCCTGCCCGGCGACCGCGTCGATGTCGTGCTCAGCGCCCAGGTGCAGGCCGACTCCGAGGACGGCGCGCCGCGCAAGTCCTTCGTGGCGTCGACGGTGCTGCGCAACGTCAAGGTCCTGGCCATCGACCAGCAGACCCAGCCCGACAAGGGCGCGACCACTGTGGTGGGCGCCACGGTGACGGTCGAAGTCGGTCCGCGGGAGGCCGAGGTGCTGGCCCTGGCTAAGGCGCAGGGAGACCTCTCCCTGGCGCTTCGTTCCTACGCCGACGCGGGCGGCCCGTCGGGCGTCGGCGACGTCATCGGCGGCGGCCGGGGTTCCGGCGCGGTCCGCATCTTCCGCGGCGCCCAACAACCGACCAGCGTGGCGGTGAACTGACATGAGCCTTCGCTATTCCTTCGGGCGCCTCGCCGCCCTCGCCGCCGCCGGGCTGCTGAGCCTGGCCGCAGGCCCCATGGCCGCCCAGGCCCAGTCCGCCGTCCGCGTCGAGCTGGGCGGAACCGGCGGCGCGGCCCAGTCCCTGTCGCTGCCGCGCGGCAAGTCCGCGATCGTGGAGCTGCCGGTCGATGCCCGGGACGTCCTGGTGTCCAACCCGGCGGTCGCCGACGCCGTGCTGCGCACGCCGCGCCGGATCTATGTGCTCGGCGTCGCGCCGGGCACGACGGACGCGGTGTTCTTCGACGCCGCCGGCCGCCAGATTCTCAGCCTCGCCATCCGTGTCGAGCAGTCGACGGCGGCCCTCGAGGACACGATCCGCCGGGTGGCGCCGACCTCGGACGTGCGTATCGAGGCGGTCAACGACGGGCTGGTGCTCACCGGTTCGGTGGCAAGCGCGTCGGAATCCAGCGCCATCGAGCGCATCGCCCACCGCTTTGTCGAAAAGCCCGAGCAGGTGCTCAACATGCTGAGCATCCGCGGCGGCGACCAGGTGATGCTGCGCGTGCAGATCGTCGAGATGCAGCGCAACATCATCAAGCAGATGGGCGTCGACACCAATCTGGTGCTGAACCGGCTGGGCGACGGCCAGTGGATCCTGGGCAACGCGGCCAGCTTCGCGGTCAACGGCTCGTTCCTCGGCAACGCCATCGGCGGTTACGACAAGAACACCACCCTGCAGCCGGTGGTGAAGGTCTACGACCCGGTCACCCAGCAGTGGTACGACTCGGTGCAGCCCAACAACCTGCTCTCCGTGCCGCAGAACTCCATCGGCGAGGACGGGGTCAACAAGGGCAAGGGCATCCTCAAGGCCTTCGAGCGCGTCGGTCTGGTGCGCACCCTGGCCGAACCCAACCTGACCGCCGTGTCGGGTGAGTCCGGTCGGTTCCTGGCCGGCGGCGAGTTCCCCGTCCCGGTCGGCCTCGACCAGAACGGCAACATCATCGTCGAGTTCAAGCCCTTCGGCGTCGGCCTCGGCTACACGCCGGTCGTGCTCTCCGAAGGCCGCATCTCGATCAAGGTCTCCACCGAGGTCTCGGAACTCACGTCCGAAGGCGCCCTGCAGCTGTCGGGCCTGACCATCCCGGCCCTTGCCGTGCGCCGCGCGGAGACCACGGTGGAGATGGCCTCGGGCGAGAGCCTCATGATCGCCGGCCTGCTGAAGGAGCAGACCAAGCAGGCCATCGACTCCCTCCCGGGCATGACCAATCTGCCGGTGCTTGGCGCGCTGTTCCGCTCGCGGGACTACCTCGCCGGCGAGACCGAACTGGTCATCATCATCACGCCCTACATCGTCTCGGGCACCCGTCCCGGCCGCATGCAGACCCCCGTCGACGGCCTGCAGATCGCCAATGATCTCGAGACCACCATCCTCGGCCGCCTGAACCGCGCGACCCAGGCCAACGGGGTCGCCGCGCCGCCGTCGGCCTACCAGGGCCCGGTCGGCTACGTGATCGAGTAGAGGAGCCAGCGCCATGATCCGCATCGCATCCCTCGTCGCGCTGGCCGCCCTTCTGGGCGCCTGTACGACCCCCGCGTCCGGCGGCGGCCCTGCGCCGCTGACACCGACGTCGCGTTACGCCCTCGAGGCCCGTCCGGCGATCGAGGAGGTGGCCCTGGCGCCCCGCGCCGACGGCCTTTCGCCGGCCCAGCGCGCCGCCCTGGTCGACATCGCCAACCGCGCCGGTGGAAAGCCCATCGTGGTGCGCGCGCCCGCCGGGGGCGATGAGGTCGCCATGCGCAGCGCCCACAACGCACGGGCCGAACTGGAGGCCATGGGCGTCCCCGCTGTGCGCATGGCCAGCTACGACGCCGGCAGCTCGCGCGCGCCGGTGCTGGTCGGCTTCGTGGGCCACGAGGCGGTCGTGCATCGCTGCGGGACCGACTGGACCAATCTGACGGCGACCCGGGACAACCAGTCCTACGCGAACTTCGGTTGCTCGGTGACCGCCAACATGGCGGCCCAGATCGCCGATCCAGAAGACATCGCCGCGCCGCGGCCGCTGGATCCTGCCGACGCAACGCGCCGGTCAACGGTCCTCGGCAAGTATCGCGCCGGCGAGCGGACCTCTGCCGAGGTCGACGAACAGGCGTCCGGGGCGGTTTCCCGCGTGGTGCCGTAATTCGAGTGCGAGGCGGAAGTTGATGAATAGGGCTGCGATCATGCCGGGTCCCGCGTTCGACGATGACGACGACGGCTTCCAGGCCAACGACGCCTTCCAGACGGAAGACGACCTGGCCTTTCCCCCTGGCGGCGGTTTCACGAGCCCGTTCGGAGACGAACCCCCGCCCGCCGCGCCCGTGGAGCGCCTGCCCGTGGTGCAGGACGCGCCGGCCGCAGGCCTGCAGTTCACCGCCCCCAGCAGCTTCAACCCGGTGGCCGAGCTTCAGGCCGGCGCCCAGGCCGCCTTTGGCGAAGTCTCGGTGCCCCGCATCGCCATTCACGTCTTCGGCGAGCGGCCCGACACCCTCGACTCGGCCCAGAAGGCCGCCGCGGACCGCCGGCTGCAGAGGGCCACAACCCTCGTCCGCATGGGCGGCCTGAGGGCCGCGGTCGAAACCTACCAGTCCGAACCGACGCCGGCCCTGATCATCGTCGAGAGTTCGGCGCCGGGCGCGCACCTGATCGCGGAACTGGACCAGCTGGCCCAGGTCTGCGACCCGGGCACCAAGGTAGTGGTCATCGGCGCCGCCAACGACATCATGCTCTACCGCGAACTGATGCGGCGGGGCGTCAGCGAATACCTGGTCGCCCCCATCCAGCCGCTGCAGCTGATCGGCGCCATCGGCGGGCTGTTCTCCGATCCCTCGGCGCCGTTCGTCGGCCGCTCCATCGCCTTCGTCGGGGCTCGGGGCGGCGTGGGGTCCTCGACCGTCGCCCACAACACCGCCTTTGCGGTCAGCGACCGGATGGCGACCGAAACGGTCATCGTCGACCTCGACCTGCCCTTCGGCACCGCGGGGCTGGACTTCAACCAGGACCCGCTGACCGGCGTCGCCGACGCCCTGTCCCAGCCCGACCGCCTCGATCCGGTGCTGCTCGACCGCATGATGGTCCGCTGCTCCGACCGCCTTTCGCTGTTCGCGGCGCCGGCCACGCTCGACGCCGACTGGGACGTCGCGCCCGAGGCGTTCGAGGAGGTGGTTCAGAAGATCCGCACCACGGCGCCTTTCGTCATCCTCGACCTGCCGCACACCTGGTCGAGCTGGATGCGCAACATGCTCATCTCCGCCGACGAGGTGGTGGTGGTGGCGACGCCCGACCTCGCCTCGCTGCGCAACGCCAAGAACATGATCGACCTGGCCCGCGCAGCGCGCCCCAACGACGCGCCGCCTCGCCTGGTGCTGAACCAGGTCGGCGTTCCGGGCCGCCCGGAGATCCCGCTGAAGGACTTCACCAACGCCATGGGCACCGCGCCCACCCTGGTGCTGCCGTTCGACGCCAAGCTGTTCGGCCAGGCGTCCAACAACGGCCAGATGGTCTCGCAGGTCTCGGCCAAGTCCAAGGCCGCCGAGGGCTTCGGATACCTGGCGCAGATTCTCGCCAAGCGGGACCTTCCCGCGCTGCCGGCGCCGAAGGCCGCCGCCGCGCCGGGCAAGACCTCGCTGCTCGGCAAGCTGTTCAAGCGATAGGGCCTCGGCGCGGTGTTCGGAAAACGAGGATCGGGAGATACGCAGGGCCCCGCCGCCTTCGGGCAGGCTGGGATGGCCCGCGCCGCGCAGGCCCGCCCGCAACCCGCGCCGCAGCCTCCGACCTTCGACGCCCGTGAAGAACCGGCGGAGTCGCCCAAGCTCGACGCCCTCGCTCCCAAGCCCGCGGTGGAGCGGGAGCGCCAGGAGCGCGCCCCGTCAGCGGCCTCCGAGCGCATCGCCGCGGCGAACGGCGCCGCCGCGCCAAAGCCGGCGGCCGGCAAGGGCGGCAAGTCCGGCTTCGAACAGATCCGCCAGGCCCAGGCGCCGGTGGCCGAGATCGTCCGCGAGCAGAGCGACTACTACCACGCCACCAAGACCACGATTTTCAACGCCCTGCTCAACACCATCGACCTGGCCCAACTGGCCCAGCTCGACCCCAAGGCGGCGGCGGAAGAGATTCGCGACATCGTCGCCGAGCTGGTGGCGATCAAGAACGTCTCGATGTCGGTCGCGGAACAGGAAAACCTGGTCCAGGACATCATCAACGACGTCCTGGGCTACGGCCCGCTGGAGCCGCTGCTGGCGCGCGACGACATCGCCGACATCATGGTCAACGGCGCCAAGCAGGTGTTCATCGAAGTCGCCGGCAAGGTCGAGCAGACCGGCATCCGCTTCCGCGACAACCAGCAGCTGCTGAACATCTGCCAGCGCATCGTCAGCCAGGTCGGCCGCCGCGTCGACGAATCCTCGCCGATCTGCGACGCGCGCCTGCCCGACGGCTCCCGCGTCAACGTCATCGCGCCGCCGCTCGCCATCGACGGCACCGCTCTCACCATCCGAAAGTTCAAGAAGGACAAGCTGACCCTCGACCAGCTGGTCAAGTTCGGCGCCATCTCGCCGGAAGGCGCGGAGGTGTTGAAGATCATCGGGCGGGTGCGATGCAACGTGGTCATCTCCGGCGGTACCGGCTCGGGCAAGACGACGCTGCTCAACTGCCTGACGGCCTTCATCGAGAAGGACGAGCGCGTCATCACCTGCGAGGACTCGGCCGAACTTCAGCTGCAGCAGCCGCATGTGGTGCGTCTCGAAACGCGTCCGCCCAATCTCGAAGGCGAAGGCGAGATCACCATGCGTGATCTGGTCAAGAACTGCCTGCGTATGCGTCCCGAACGGATCATCGTGGGCGAAGGCCGCGGCCCCGAGGCGTTCGACCTGCTGCAGGCGATGAACACGGGTCACGACGGATCGATGGGCACGCTCCACGCCAACAGCCCGCGCGAAGCTCTGAGCCGTCTCGAATCGATGATCACCATGGGCGGCTACTCGCTCC
>JAEZEZ010000043.1 GCA_023432855.1 Pseudomonadota bacterium
CCCGGCCGGGGCCGGGCGCTCCGGGTCCGTCAATCGCGCCTTAGTTCGGCGTGATGGTCAGGGTCCACTGGGCGCGGTAGTCGCCAGCGATCGGGCGCTTGGTCGAGTGCCACAGGTTGACGTTGCCATCGATCGGGCCCGCGAAGGCGCCGGCCGAGGTCAGCGTCATCTTGCCGAGCTGGCCGCCCGACACGTCGAGGTTGCCGCCCGTGCTCAGCACCGGGAAGGCCACGCCGTTGGCGCCGCCCACCGTCAGGCTGTCAACGATCATCGGCAGGGTGTCGGTGAAGGTGGGGTTGCCAGCGATGCCGAAGGTGCCGTGCGTGATCGGCTTCGAGATGTGCACCAGGCGGCTGCCCTGGATCGTCACGTCGCTCGAGGTGTTGCACCACAGTTCGGCGTTGCCGGTCTCGTCGCCCAGATCGAAGATCTTGGTCATGCCGCCGTCGTTGCCGACCGCGAGGTAGCCGTTCGAGTCGATCGACAGGTCGACCGTGCGGGTTTCGTTCAGGACCGGCAGGTTGCAGGCGGCTTGAACGTTGCCGTTCAGCTGGACGGAAACCTGGGCGCTGGCGGCGCCGGCGGTCAGGGCGACGGCGGCCGCGGCGGCCGTGGCGATGAGCATCTTCTTCATTGGGTAGTCTCCAAGTGTAATCGGGCCCCTCGGGTCCGGTTCATGACGACCGGGAACCCCGGCCTTAGGGATGCCCAGGACCGGACGGCCCTGGACTGGCCCGGGGACGCCGGGCCGAAGGTGGTCGCCTGCTGGCCGCGAGGGCGGCGCGCAGGGTCTGGTTGTTTGGAGAGGCCCAGGCTTCGCCGGTCACGGCGGAGGGTGTCCTCCGCACGTCGCCCGACTAACACTGGGAGAATGGCGGTATGGCCGCCAGACGCCCCCCTCACCGATCGGAAGGGTTAAGCCTTCCTTAACCGCACCATATGGCCGGGGGCGTTTGGGCCGCGTCCCCCAGGTTGGGTAGAACACGGTTATTCAACCCTCGCACGAAATTGGTTTGGTTAATAAATTCCAAGGGAAACAGGAATTTTGCGACCCGCCGTCACACTACCGTGAGTTGCGGAAAGCGCTTTATCACCAATGGCGGCAAGGCCTTGCGCGGCAAGGCTGGAGGCCCGTCAGCTCCACCGTAAGGCTGCGGCATTATGGTTTACGACCGGAGCGAGAAAAATGGGATTTTCGGACAATTTCCCCTGCCGCGCGGCGCGCGCGGGGCGAAACTGACGGTTAATTTCAGGCGCCGAGGGGGCGTTGGCGCCGTCCGACCCCGGAAGGCTGGATGGATTCGCGGCGAAGGGGGAGGGGAGAAGAAGGGAGCCACGAAAAGCACGAAACGGCCCTGCGGGCCGGCACGAACCTTCTGCGGATCCGTGGGCGCGGGTCGGGCGACGCGCCTGGGGCGCGTCACAACGGGAAGAGGCGCCGCCCCTCCGGAATGCGTTCGTGTCGCCGCCCGCCGGGCGGCGGTTCGTGCTTTTCGTGGCTCCCGCCGAAGGCGGTTGTGACGGCGGGAAGGGGAGAACCCTACGACCCCAACTCCGCCCACACCGGGGCGTGGTCGCTGGCGTTATGCTCGGCGCGGACCCAGCGGTGGACGCCGGCGGCCTTGAGGCGCGGGGCGAGGTCGGGGCTGAGCAGCAGGGCGTCGATGCGCAGGCCGGCGTCGCGGGCGAAGCGGTCGCGCTTGTAGTCCCAGAAGCTGTACATCGGCTCGTCCGGGTGGAGCGCGCGCACCGCGTCGGTCCAGCCCTGGGCGAGCAGGGCCCGCCAGGCCGCGCGGGGTTCGGGCTGGAGCAGGGCGTCCCTGCCCCACGACTTCGACGGATAGATGTCGGCGTCTGTCGGCACGACGTTGAAGTCCCCGGCCAGGACCGACGGCACCCTCTCGTCGAGCAGGGTCTGGGCGTGGGCGGCCAGGCGGTCGAACCACCTGAGCTTGTAGTCGAACTTGGGCCCCGGCTGCGGATTGCCGTTGGGCAGGTAGATGCAGGCGACCAGCACGCCGGCGACCGCGGCCTCGAGATAGCGCGGCTGGTCGTCTGTCGCGTCGCCCGGCAGGGCGCGGCGGGTGACGAGCGGCTGGGCGCCCCGGGCCAGGATGGCCACGCCGTTCCAGCTGCGCTGGCCCTTCCAGATCGCGCCGTAGCCGGCCTGCTCGATCGCCGCGGCCGGAAAGCCGGCGTCGGTGGTCTTCGTCTCCTGCAGGCAGGCCACGTCGGGCCGCTCGCGTTCCAGCCAGGCCAGCAGGTTGGGCAGGCGCCGGTTGACGTTGTTGATGTTGAAGGTGGCGATGCGCACGCCGACTGAACGCCCGGATCGACGGGCGGTCGCAGAAATTCCTGCGGCCAAGCTTGTAGCGCTGTATGAATCTCCTCAGAGATCGGCGTTATGCGAGAGGCTGTCCCCCAGGACCCCGCAGAACTCCGGATGAAGGCGGCCGAATGCCGCCGCGCCGCCGACAAGGCCATCTTTCCCGCCGACCGCAACGCCTTTGCCCGCATGGCCGAGGAGTACGCCGCCCTGGCCGCCGCCTGCGAGATCCTGGAGGCCGAAACCCGGCCCGCGGGGGACGCGCCGGACGCGCCGGGGGACCCCTCGCAACCGCCCCGGGTAAAAACGCCGTTCGATTAACCGCCCGCTAGGGTGGAGTGGGTATCCTCCCGAAATTGCAGCGACTTCCGGGGGGAGGTTCCGTGACGTCAACCAGGGCCGAGCGCCGCAGCCGCGTGCGTCGCCGCGATGAGCGGCAGACGCTGGAGGCCGGCCGCCTCGCCGAGCTGGCCAGCCGCCTGGCCGGCATCGGCTACTGGCGCTACGACCTGGCGACGGGCCGCACCCAGTGGTCCGACCGCATGTTCGAGATCTACGGCTGCGACCGCGACCACGCGCCGCTGACCGCCGACGAGTGCATCGCCCGCTTTCACCCCGAGGTCGCCGCCGACCTGCGCGCGAAGATGGAGGCCGTCGTCGCGCGGCCCTCGGGCAAGTCCGTGGAGTTCGACCTCAACCGCGAGGACGGCGAGGTGCGCCGCGTGGTGGGCCAGTCGATGGTCGAGCACGACGCCTCGGGCGTTCCGGTGGCCGTCTTCGGCATCCTGATGGACGTGACCGAGCAACGCCGGGCCGAGGAGGAGGTGCGCCGCAACGAGGCGCTCTACCGCCTGCTGGCCGAGAACGCGACCGACGTCATCGCCCGCATCGGGCTGGAGGGCGAGACCCTGTTCGTCACCCCCTCGATCGAACAGGTGATGGGCATATCCGCCGAGGCGGCGGTGGGGATGCGCACCCTGCAGCGGGTGCATTCGGACGACCGCGCCGCCCTGGTCGACGGCTACCGCCGGGTGATGACGGGCGGCGAGCCCGAGCGGATCGAGTATCGCTTCGAGCGCTTCGACGGTCGGTGGATCTGGCTGGAGGCCTGCCCGACCCTGGTGCGCGACGAGGCCGGCGCGCCCAAGGAGTTCATCGACGTCGCCCGCGACATCACCGCGCGCAAGGCGCTGGAGACCGAGCTGGTGGCCGCCCGCCACGAGGCGGAGGCCGCCGCCGAGGCCAAGGCCCAGTTCCTGGCCAACATGAGCCACGAGCTGCGCACTCCGATCACCGCGGTGCTGGGCTTCACCGACCTCCTGCTGCAGCGCTGCCCGCTTGACGGCGAGGCGAAGCGCTACGTCGAGCGCATCGCGTCCGGCGGCCGGGCCCTGCTGGCCACGGTCAACGACGTGCTCGACTTCTCCAAGCTGGAGGCCGGGCAGGTGCGGCTCAACGCCGAACCGATGTCGCTGGCCGATCTCGCCAACGAGACGCTCGACCTGTTCGGCGCCCAGGCCGCGCGCAAGGGACTGAAGCTGGCGGTGCGCGAGGACGCGCCGGCGCCCGCCTGGGTGCTGGGCGATCCGGACCGCCTGCGCCAGGTGCTGCTCAACCTGATCG
Source organism: Pseudomonadota bacterium (assembly GCA_023432855.1). Lineage (GTDB taxonomy): Bacteria > Pseudomonadota > Alphaproteobacteria > Caulobacterales > Caulobacteraceae > JAEZEZ01. The sequence goes on from JAEZEZ010000043.1 coordinate 3,950, forward strand.
GCAACGCGGTGAAGTTCACCGAGACCGGCGGCGTGACCCTGGAGCTCGGCTGGGCCGCAGGGACCGCGCGCTTCGCCGTGGCCGACACCGGGCCGGGCCTGGCGCCGGGCGAGGCCGAGCGGCTGTTCCAGAGGTTCTCGCAGGTCGACGGCTCGTCCACCCGCCGCCACGAGGGGACCGGTTTGGGCCTGGCCATCTGCAAGGGCCTGGTCGAGGCCATGGGCGGCGACATCGGGGTCGACAGCGTTCCCGGCCAGGGCTCGCGCTTCTGGTTCGCCATCCCCGCCCCCGAGACCCACGCGCCCGCAGCCGACGACGACGGCGAGCAGGCGGCGCCAGGCGAGGGGCTGCGGGTGCTGGTGGCCGACGACAACCCGGTCAACCGCGAACTGGTCCGCGCCATCCTGGAGCCGTTCGAGGTGACCCTGGTGGAGGTGGGCGACGGCTGCGCCGCCATGCGCGCGGCCGAGGCCCAGGCCTTCGACGTCATCCTGATGGACATCCGCATGCCGGTCTGCGACGGCCGCGACGCCGCCCGCGCCATCCGCGGCCGGCCCGGCCCGAACCGGACCGCCCGCATCATCGCCTTCTCCGCCGACGGCGAGGCTGCCGATGCTTCCGGGGGCGACGCCAGTCAGGACGCCACCCTGTTCGACGGCCGCCTGACCAAGCCCCTGCGCCCCGCCGACCTGCTCGCCGCCCTTGCCGACCCGGCGGACGCGGAGGACGAGCGGCTGTCGGCGTAGGAGGGCGGCTGTCCCGCCCGTCATCGCACCGACCGCGCTGCCGCGCGGCC
>JAEZEZ010000089.1 GCA_023432855.1 Pseudomonadota bacterium
AGCCCGGGCCGTGGCCCGGCGCGCCGGCCGTGCCGGGGCAGCCGGCCGTGCCGGGGCAGCCGATAACGGCGGACCAACCCGCGCCGGCCGCGCCGACGTACGCGCCGCCTGCTCCTGCCGCCGATCCCTCGATCGCGCCCGGCGTGTCTCCCGCCCAAGGCGACACGGTCGATCCCGACGAGGCGAGCTACGAGATTCCGGGGCGTGACACCGGGCGTCCCTTCCTCGTCCCGCCCGGCAGCCGGATGCCGGAAATCCTGGCCCAGCACGTTCCCCAGTCGGGGTGGATCATCGAGTACCAGTTCCGGCGCAACGGCGCGATCCTGGGGGGCATGACGGTCCTGCCTGAACGATGGGATGCGGGACCGAGCGGATTCACCTTCGTGGCCGGCAACGGCACCATGAACTCGCAGCACTCGGTCAGTTCGACCTATCCCAGCCTGGTCCGCGGCGCCAACGGCCCCAGCCGGGTGGCGAGTCTCAGCTTCGACCTGGACGGCGCGCGGATGGGCGGGATGTGCGTCTCCTTCACCGGGCAGCAGGGCCAGCGGGACGTGGCGGTTCGCGGTTCGACCATGTGCCTGATGGATCGCGCCTGCCAGCGCGTCATCGCCTGCGGCAGGATTCGGTGATGGTCGGCCAGACCTACGATCTGCTGGCGGCCTCCCTCCAGGAACTGCGCCGACGCTTTGGCGATGATCTGTTCATCGACCGGCGGCGGCTGAACTCCCTGCTCTACGACAAGGCCCCCGAGGCCAAGCGCGAAATCCGCGCCTTGGCCAGCGCCGTAGAGGAGGGCGTCCCCCACGCCCTCCTCTCGGCCGAACGCCAGCACCTCGGACTGGAGATGGACCGCCAGGCGGCGCGCCTCGAGAGCAGCACGGGCCTGCGCAAGGACATCGCCCTGCCGGTCGTGCGGGTAATCGCCTTCTCCCTGGATCTGGGCCCCCTGCCCTCGGCCTACCAGCAGGCGACGCCCGCGCCGCGCGCCGCACCGGACACCGGCGACGGCGCATGGGCGGGGCTGTCCCAGCCCACGGGCGTCGCCTCGACCGGCCATCATCAGCCCCCGGCGGGACCCGGGGGCAGGCCGGCGCCCGCAGGCGGGCCCTTCGACAAGCTGCCCTTCGACAAGAAGTATCTGGCCTTCGGCGCCGCGGGCCTCGTCGCCCTTGTCCTCGGCTACCAGGTGCTGGGTCCGAAGCCCGGGGTCGGGCCGGGGTCGGACACTCCCGCCAGCCCGCAGCAGGAGACCGTCCCTCCGGCCGCGACCGGTCCCGGCTACGCCGACGAGAACGTCGATTTCGGCGTGCCGCCCAAGCGTGAGCTGGAGTCGAACGTCGGGTCACGCACACCCATCTCCATCCCGGTCGGGCGTCGGGTGACGACCGATCAGGTCCGGCAGATGATCGCCCAGGACCGCAACACGCTGCTGATCGACGTCCTGGCCGATCCGCACCCGTCGACCATCCAGGGCGCGGTATTCATCCCGGCCGCGGGGATGGGCGGCACGGTGACCGACGCGACCCAGGGTCAGGTGGTCACCCAGCTACGCCAGGCGGTCGGCGAGAACACGGACCGGCCGCTTATCTTCTTCTGCGCCGGCGCCACCTGCTGGGAGTCGTACAACGCCGTCCTGCGGGCGCATGCGGCGGGGTACCGGAACATCTTCTGGTACCGCGGCGGACTGGCGTCGTGGACCGCCGCCGGGCTTCCCATGCAGCCTCTGCAGCAGCAGCCGCAGCAGGCGCTGCCCTCGTCCAACCTCTTCATGCCCTGAGGCCCTGGTGACCGCCCGGCGAGCGAGAGGGGCGGGCAAGGCCGCGGGACCGCAGGGCAAGGCGGGCGCGGCGGATCTGCTCGACCGCCTGCGCGGCGTCGGGGGAAGCGGGGATCTCCTGGAGATTGCGGCGGACGAACTGCAGGCCGTGCTCGCCGGCCCCCAGGGGGCCGATCTCCCAGCCCGCGTAACGGTCGATGGTCTGTCGGTCAGCGGACCGCTTCGCCTGAGGCTCTCTACGCCTGACTGGGCCGAGCGCGAGCTGGAGATTCGAAACTGCCGCTTCGACGGCAGGGTGAGCCTTTCCGGGTCCCGCGTGGCGCGCCTCTCGCTGATGGATTGCGAGGCGCCGGCGCTGTCGCTGCGCGGCTGCGCCGCCGACGTGGTCGTGGTGGAGCGTCTGAATACGCCCGGCCACCTCACGATGCAGGACATCCAGGCCGGGCGCGTGCGGGTGAGCGGGGCGCGCATCAGCGGGATGGTATGCCTGGACGGCGCAGCCATCGTCGAGACGGTGGCGATCACGGATTCACGGATCGGATCGGCTAAGATGGCCGTGCGCGCCGAAGCCGCCGTCCTCGGCCGAGGGATCCGCCTCGGCGACGAGCGGGCCGGCGGCACGCTGGAACTCGACGGCGCGATCAGCCTCGCCGGATCGCGCGTGCACAGCGTCGATCTGGCCGGTGGCGTGCGTTGCAGCGGGGTGCTGGACCTGGCGCGGGCTCGCGTCGAAACCCTGACGATCAGGACCGGCGCCCACGTCGGAGGCATTCGGCTCGACCGGGCCGAGCTGGGCGACGTCGAACTCTGCGCGGGCGCCGGCATAGATGGGCCCGTGGACGGTGATGGCGTCGTCGTGGCAGGCCGCCTGCGCCTGGGCGCCGAGCATCGGCCCGGCGGCGATCTCCTCGCCCTCGACCTGTCCGGCGCGCGCATCGGGGGCGGCCTCGACTTCGGGGACGGTTTCGACAGCGACCGGCCGGTGCGCCTGGCCGGCTGCGAGGTCGGGGGGAACGTGACCTTCGCCGGCCGTCTGGCCGGAGCGGAGGGCAACGCCCTGGACGTCACCCGCCTGGAGACGGCGCGGCTCGAGCTCCGCTTTCGGGAGCTGACGGGCGGGGTCTCGATACGCCAGTCCCGTTGCACCGGGCTGATGGTGTCAGGCAGCTATGTCTGCCCGCCGGATTTCCCGCTTCACCTCGGCCTCGCCTGCGCAGGGCGTGCGGCACTGGGGGCGGCGGGCCGCAAGACGGCGATCATCGGAACCCTGTCGCTGATCGACCTGAGCTGTCACGAGCTCAATGTGAGGCGTCTTCGCATCGATGCCGCGCAGACGGGACGATGGGCCGGAGTGGCCCTGGCCGCGCGCCGGCTCGAGGTTGGCACCCTGGCGCGGATCGGACATGCCGATGACGGCGGAGACGGCGTGACCCTGCGCGGGCTCGCGGCCTTCGACTACGCCCGCATCGGCGACGACCTCCGCTTCTCGGGGGTCGACATAACGGCACCGGCGACCTGCGCTATCGGTGCGCCACGCTCGCTGTCGCTGCGCAAGGCGAGGATCGAGAGCGATCTGGAGCTTGGTGGAGAAGCGGCGCGGGCACAGGGCCAGCTCACCCTGACGGGCGACGTCGACCTGTCGGGCATGACGATCGGGAGCGACCTGCAGATCCGCAACCTGCGCCTGTCGGGCGCCGAGCCCTCCAGACCCGTCGTGCTGGACATCACCGCCTGCCAGGTGGGCGGAGCGCTGCGGGCTTTGAACCTGTCGCTGGGATACGCGGCGGTGATCGACCTGTCCGAAAGCGCTGTCGGCCGGCTCGACGACGGCCACGGCCGGTCGTGGGAGACCGCCGACCAGCTGCCCGCCATGCGGATCGACACCCTGCGCTACGATCGGATCGAGGACCTGCAGCAGCCTGGCGCGCTGGACTCCCGGCTCCGGTGGCTGGAGCGGCACGGCGGCCATGGGGGGTTCAGCCCGGAGCCCTATCGGGTGCTGATCGCCGCCCTGGCCGCGGCCGGCGACGCCAACGGGGTGAAGCGGGCTTCCCTGGCTTCATTGCGCCAGGCCAGGCGGCGGGGTTCGGCGCCGTTGCTGAACCGCCTCGGAGACGCGTTTCTGGATCTCACCAGCGGCTACGGCTACTTCCCATCCCGGGCGGCCCTGACGGTGCTGATCTATTTCCTGATCGGATGGGCAGGCGTCGAGATCGCCAACCTGCAGGGGGCCTACGAGGCGTCGCCGTTCATGGACGGGTCGGTGCTGGCCGCCGTGAAGGCGGGGTCCCCCGGCGACTGCCCCTGGCTGCAGGCGCCGCTGCATGCGCTCGACCTCATGGCGCCCATGACCACCCTGGGAAACGAGAACTTCTGCACCGTGCGCACGGATTCCCAAGCCTGGCACTGGGCCACGATTCTGTACCGCGCAGGCGGCTGGGTGATCCTGTCGATCGCGCTGCTCACCTTCGCCGGCATTCTCAAGCGCGATGTCTGACGCCGGAAACGCAAAAAGCCCCGGCGCGAGGCCGGGGCTTTCTGAAAACTTTGGGTGCGGGGACAGGATTTGAACCTGTGACCTTCAGGTTATGAGCCTGACGAGCTACCGGGCTGCTCCACCCCGCGGCAAAGCTGCGAATAGAATACGTGAAGAAGGGTCAGGATCCGAAGACATCCACTCAATAGACCTGGCGACGACCTACTCTCCCGCGTCTTAAGACGAAGTACCATCGGCTCTGGAGGGCTTAACGACCGAGTTCGGAATGGGATCGGGTGGGGACCCTCCGACATAGCCACCAGGTCAATTGAATGGATGATAGAAGACAGCGTCATTGCGCAAAGTAGTTTCAGCGCGCGGCGACGATCTCGTCGCCACGCATGGGCTCGGCTGAGAAACGATCAAGCCGATCGAGCTATTAGTACCGGTAAGCTCCACGCCTCACAGCGCTTCCACACCCGGCCTATCAACGTAGTGGTCTACTACGGCTCTCAGCGAGACCTTGTTTTGAGGTTAGTTTCCCGCTTAGATGCTTTCAGCGGTTATCTATTCCGTACTTAGCTACCCTGCTGCGCGGCTGGCGCCACGACAGGTCCACCAGAGGTACGTCCATCCCGGTCCTCTCGTACTAGGGACAGATCCTCTCAAGTCTCGAACACCCACGGCAGATAGGGACCAAACTGTCTCACGACGTTCTGAACCCAGCTCACGTACCACTTTAATTGGCGAACAGCCAAACCCTTGGGACCTGCTCCAGCCCCAGGATGTGATGAGCCGACATCGAG
>JAEZEZ010000026.1 GCA_023432855.1 Pseudomonadota bacterium
GCAAGGCGCTGGTGATGAAGCGTTGGTCGCCGCGTGCCCGTGGTCGCGTTGGCCGGATCGAGAAGCCGTTTTCGCACCTGACAATTGTCGTGCGTGAAGCTGGGGAGGCCGCTTGATGGGCCAGAAAGTCAATCCGATCGGTCTCCGCCTCGGTGTCAACCGGACCTGGGACAGCCGCTGGTTCGCCAACAAGGGCGAATATGGCCGTCTGCTCCACGAGGACCAGAAGATCCGCGAAGTCCTGATGAAGGATCTGAAGCAGGCTGCGGTGTCGAAGATCGTGATCGAGCGTCCGCACAAGAAGTGCCGCGTGACGATCCATTCGGCCCGCCCCGGCATCGTGATCGGCAAGAAGGGCGCCGATATCGAGAAGCTGCGCAAGACTGTTGCGAAGCTGACCGATAGCGAGGTTCACATCAATATCGTCGAAGTCCGCAAGCCGGAGATCGACGCGAACCTGGTGGCCGCCTCGATCGCCCAGCAGCTGGAGCGCCGCGTCGCGTTCCGCCGCGCCATGAAGCGCGCCATGCAGTCGGCCATGCGCCTGGGCGCCAAGGGCGTCCGCATCAACGTGTCGGGCCGCCTCGGCGGCGCCGAGATCGCGCGGATGGAATGGTACCGCGAAGGCCGCGTGCCGCTGCACACCCTGCGCGCCGACATCGACTACGGCTTCACCGAAGCCCGCACCACCTACGGCATCATTGGCGTGAAGGTGTGGGTCTTCAAGGGCGAGGTCCTCGAACACGATCCCATGGCGCAGGACAAGCGCTGGTCGGCCGAAGCCTCTGGTCCTTCCTCGTCGGAAGGCCGTGGCGATCGCGACCGCGGTCCGCGCGGTCCGCGCCGCGACCGCGGCCGTGGAGCTGAGGCGTAACCGTCATGCTGCAACCGAAGAAAACCAAGTACCGCAAGGCGTTCAAGGGCCGTATCCACGGCGCCACGAAGGGCGGCTCCGCGCTGAACTTCGGCGCCTATGGCCTCAAGGCCATGGAGCCCGAGCGGATCACCGCGCGCCAGATCGAGGCGGCCCGCCGCGCGATCACGCGTCAGATGAAGCGCCAGGGCCGCGTCTGGATCCGGATCTTCCCGGACCTGCCGGTCACCGACAAGCCGGCCGAAGTCCGCATGGGCAAGGGCAAGGGTTCTGTCGACTACTGGGCCGCGCGCGTCGCGCCGGGCCGGATCATGTTCGAGATCGACGGCGTGCCGGACGACGTGGCCCGTGAGGCGCTGCGTCTGGGTTCGGCCAAGCTGCCGATCAGGACCAAGGTCGTGACCCGCCTCGACGCGGGCGCGGTCATGGCGGAGTGAGCGCGATGAAGACCGAAGAACTGCGGGGCCTGACCCCCGACCAGCTCCAGGAAGAGCTGCTGAAGCTCAAGAAGGAGCAGTTCAACCTGCGCTTCCAGGCGGCCACCGGCCAAATGGAGAAGACCCACCGGGTCGACGAGGTCCGCAAGACCATCGCGCGCATCAAGACGCTGCAGCACCAGCAGCGTCCGGCCTGAGGAAGAGACAAATGCCGAAGCGAATTCTTGAAGGCGTGGTCGTCTCCGACAAGGGCGACAAGACCGTCGTCGTGAAGGTCGACCGGACGATCCTGCACCCGCTTCTGAAGAAGACGGTGCGGATGTCCAAGAAGTACCACGCCCACGACGAAGCCAACTCGTACAAGGCCGGCGAGATTGCTCGCATCGTCGAGTGCGCCCCGAAGTCCAAGCTGAAGCGCTGGGAGGTCCTGCCGAAGGACGCCCAGGCCGCGGCGAAGTAAGCGAAGGATCTGAACCATGATCCAGATGCAGACGAACCTGGAGGTCGCCGACAACTCGGGCGCTCGTCGGGTGATGTGCATCAAGGTGCTCGGCGGCGCTAAGCGTCGCTACGCCTCGGTCGGAGACACCATCGTCGTGTCCGTGAAGGAAGCCATTCCCCGCGGCCGCGTGAAGAAGGGCGACGTGCTGCGCGCCATCGTCGTGCGCACGTCGAAGGACATTCACCGCAAGGACGGCTCCACCATCCGCTTCGACAAGAACGCGGCGGTGATCGTCAACAAGCAGAGCGAGCCGATCGGCACGCGGATCTTCGGCCCGGTTCCCCGCGAACTGCGCGCCAAGAACCACATGAAGATCATCTCGCTGGCTCCGGAGGTCATCTGATGGCCGCGAAGATCAAGAAGGGCGACAAGGTCGTCGTGCTGACGGGCAAGCGTTCGGACAAGGGCAAGCAAGGCTCGGTCCTGAAGGTCTTCCCGACGGAAAACCGCGTGCTGGTCGAGGGCATCAATATTGTCCAGCGCCACACCAAGCCGACCCAGGCGAACCCGCAGGGCGGCATCGTGAACAAGGAAGCGCCGATCCACGTCTCCAACGTGGCGATCGTCGATCCGAAGTCCGGCGAACCCACCCGCGTGGGCTTCCGCATGGACGGGGATCGCAAGGTGCGCTTCGCGAAGAAGTCTGGCGAGGCTCTCGATGGCTGAGACCGAAAAGTACGAACCGCGGCTGAAAACCATTTATCGTGAGCGCATCCGCGCGGCGATGAAGGAGCAGTTCGGCTACACCAACGAAATGCAGATCCCCAAGCTCGACAAGATTGTCGTGAACATGGGGATCGGCGAGGCGGTGGCCGACTCCAAGAAGGCCGCTGCGGCCATGAAGGACCTGGCGGCCATCACCGGCCAGAAGCCGGCGCCGACCAAGGCGCGGCTCTCGATCGCCACCTTCAAGCTGCGCGAGGGCATGGTCGTCGGTGCGAAGGTCACCCTTCGCAAGGACCGCATGTACGAGTTCCTCGACCGCCTGATCACCATCGCGCTGCCGCGCGTGAAGGACTTCCGCGGCCTGAAGCCGACGTCCTTCGACGGTCGCGGCAACTACGCCATGGGTCTGAAGGAGCACATCGTGTTCCCGGAGATCAACTACGACGAGATCGACCAGATGTGGGGCATGGACATCGTCGTCTGCACCACGGCGCGGAGCGACGATGAGGCGCGTGCGCTTCTGAAGGAGTTCCAGTTCCCGTTCACGGCCAACTGAGCGGGGGGAAAGAAACAAGATGGCTAAGAAAAGCGCGGTCAACCGCAACGAGATGGTCCGCCGTCTCGTCCAGCAATACGCCGAGAAGCGCGACGCCCTGAAGGCGATCGCCAACGACGAGAACCGCTCTCTCGAGGAGCGTTTCGAAGCGCGGCTGAAGCTCGCCGAGCTTCCCCGCAACTCGTCGCCGACGCGAATCCGTAACCGGTGCGAACTCACCGGCCGGCCGCGGGCGTACTACCGCAAACTCAAGATGTCCCGGATCGCCCTGCGCGACCTGGCTTCGTCGGGGCAGATCCCCGGCATGACCAAGTCGAGCTGGTGAGGAGGCCCGAATGTCTGTGAACGATCCTCTCAGCGACCTGATCGCGCGCATCAAGAACGCCGCCATGCGCAAGCGTTCGTCGCTGCGTACGCCGGCCTCCAAGCTGCGCCAGCGCGTCCTCGACGTGCTGCAGGACGAAGGCTACATCCGCGGCTACTCCCTGGTGGAGGAGCCCGGCGAGTTCCCGCAGTTCGAGATCGAGCTGAAGTACTTCGACGGTGAACCGGTGATCGCCGAGATCGCCCGCGTGTCGAAGCCGGGGCGCCGCGTCTATTCGTCGATCAAGGACCTGAAGCCGGTGAAGAACGGCCTCGGGATCTCGATCCTGTCGACGCCGAAGGGCGTCATGTCCGACTCCGCCGCGCGCGACGCCAACGTCGGCGGCGAAGTGCTCTGCCGCGTCTACTAGGCGAGGCGAGGGAAACAAGATGTCTCGTATTGGCAAGAAACCGATCGAAATCCCGTCCGGCGTCCAGGCGACGGTCGACGGGCAGACGATCAAGGTGAAGGGGCCCAAGGGCGAACTCTCCTGGACCGTGGCCGAGGAAATCTCGATCGCCCAGGGCGACGACGGCCTGACCCTGACCCCCCGCGACGACAGCCAGCGCGCCCGCGCCATGTGGGGTCTGTCGCGTTCGCTCGTGGCCAACATGGTTGAGGGCGTCACCAAGGGCTACGAGCGCACGCTCGAGCTGGTGGGCGTCGGCTACCGCGCCGCGATGAAGGGGTCTGCCCTTTCGCTGCAGCTCGGCTTCAGCCACGACGTCGACATCCCCGCTCCGGAAGGCGTCACCTTCGCCGTGCCGAAGCAAACCGAAATCCGGATCAGCGGCATCGACAAGCAGCTTGTCGGCGAAATGGCCGCCCGCATCCGCAAGATCCGCCCGCCGGAGCCCTACAAGGGCAAGGGCGTGCGCTACGCGGGCGAACAGGTCCGCCGCAAGGAAGGCAAGAAGAAGTAAGCCATGGCGCTCTCTCCTCGCGAATCCGCCCAACGTCGCGCCCAGCGCACCCGCACCCGACTCAAGAAGTTCGGCGCGGGCCGCCCGAGGCTGTCGGTGTTCCGGTCGGACAAGAACATCTACGCGCAGATCATCGACGACTCGAAGGGCGTCACCCTGGCGGCCGCTTCGTCGCTTGGGCTGTCCAAGGGCTCGAACCGGGACGCGGCCGCCGAAGTCGGCAAGCTGATCGCCCAGCGCGCCCTCGAGGCCAAGGTCGAGGAAGTCGTCTTCGACCGCGGCGCCTATGTCTATCACGGCCGCATCAAGGCCCTGGCCGACGCCGCGCGCGAAGCCGGCCTGAAATTCTAAGGAAACGCTGATGGCTCGTGGCAACGAACAACGCGGCGGCGGCGATCGCCGGGACCGGCGCGACCGGAACCAGCAGGACGCTCCCGAGAGCGACATCGTCGAGAAGCTGGTGCACATCAACCGCGTCGCCGCCACCGTTAAGGGCGGTCGTCGCTTCAGCTTCGCCGCTCTCATGGTGGTGGGCGACCAGAAGGGCCGCGTCGGCTTCGGCCACGGCAAAGCCCGCGAGGTCCCCGAGGCCATCCGCAAGGCGACCGAGGAAGCCAAGAAGTCGATGATCCGCGTGCCCCTGCGCGAAAGCCGCACCCTGCACCACGACGGCAACGGCCGTTGGGGCGCGGGCAAGGTGATGGTCCGCGCGGCGCCTCCGGGCACGGGCGTCATCGCCGGCGGTCCGATGCGCGCGGTGCTGGAAACGCTCGGCGTCCAGGACGTCGTGGGCAAGTCCTCGGGCTCGTCCAACCCCTACAACATGGTGCGTGCGACCTTCGAAGCGCTGAAGGTCCAGAGCTCGCCCCGCCAGATCGCCGCCAAGCGCGGCAAGAAGGTGGGCGACATCATGGGCCGCCGCAACGACGGCGCCTCCGCACCCGACGCCATCGAGGGCTGATCATGGCCAAGAAGACCGTCAAGATCCGCCAGACCGGTTCGCCGATCCGGCGCAAGAACGACCAGCGCGCGACCCTCATCGGGCTCGGCCTGAACAAGCTCGGCCGCGAGGTCGAACTCGAGGACACCCCCGCGGTCCGCGGCATGATCGCCAAGGTCCAGCACATGGTGCAGGTGGTCGACTGATCCCTTCGCCCCGGCTAAGGCCGGGGCGAATTCCATTCCAGCCGAGTCGGACCGCCGGTCCGGCGCCAGATCTCCGAGGAGAGGCAGATGAAACTGAACGAACTGCGCGACAACGAAGGCGCGACAAAGGGCCGGATGCGCGTCGGCCGCGGCCCGGGCTCGGGCAAGGGCAAGACCGCCGGTCGCGGCGTGAAGGGCCAGAAGTCCCGCACCGGCGTCTCAATCGCCGGCTTCGAAGGCGGCCAGATGCCGCTGCACATGCGCATGCCCAAGCGCGGCTTCAACAACCCCGGCGCCCTGAAGCTGGCCGAGGTCAACCTCTGGCGCCTGGTCAAGGCGATCGAGGCCAAGAAGCTCGACGCCAAGCAGCCGATCGACGCCAAGGCGCTGATCGCCGCCGGCGTCATCCGCCGCGAACGTGACGGCGTCCGCCTGCTGGGCCTGGGCGAGCTGAAGCAGAAGATCGACATCACCGTCTGGTCCGCTTCCGCGTCGGCCGTGAAGGCCGTCGAGGCCGCCGGCGGCAAGGTCACCCAGATGCGTCCGGCCAGGTCGGATGAGGCGACGGAAGCTTGAGCCTCGCGCTCGAGCTTCTCGTCACCTATCTGAAGCCGGTCTCTAAACGGGGGTTCGCATGGCTTCGGCCGCGGAACAGCTAGCCGCAAACATGAATTTCGGCGCCTTCGCGAAGGCGACCGAGCTGCACAAGCGCCTGTGGTTCACCCTGGGCGCGCTCATCGTCTATCGCCTCGGCACCTTCATCCCCATCCCGGGGATCAACACCGAGGCGTTCGCCGCGGCCTTCCAGGGCCAGGCCGGCGGGATGCTGAGCCTGTTCAACACCTTCTCGGGCGGCGCCGTCGAGCGGATGGCGATCTTCGCCCTCAACGTGATGCCGTACATCTCGGCCTCGATCATCGTGCAGCTGATGCAGACGATCTACGGGCCGTGGGAGAAGCTCAAGAAGGAAGGTGGCGAGCAGGGCCGCAAGCAGCTCAATCAGTACACCCGCTATCTGACGGTCGTGTTGGCGCTGGCGCAGTCCTTCGGCATCGCGGTGGGCCTGCAGAACGCCCAGGGGCTGGTGGACCAGCCGGGAATTTTCTTCCTGATGACCACGGTCGCCACCCTGACCGGCGGCACCATGTTTCTCATGTGGCTGGGCGAACAGGTCACCAGCCGCGGCGTCGGCAACGGCGTCTCGCTGATCATCTTCGCGGGCATCGTGGCGGCCCTGCCGTCGGCCATCGGCCGCATGCTCAGCCTTACCCAGTCGGGTGAGCTGAACGCCGGCTTCGCCTTCGGCATCATCGCCCTGCTGGCTGCCGTGGTGATCTTCATCGTGTTCATGGAGCGCTCGCAGCGCCGCCTGCTGATCCAGTATCCGAAGCGCCAGGTCGGCAACCGCATGTTCGGCGGCGAAAGCTCCTTCCTGCCGCTCAAGATCAACACCGCCGGCGTCATCCCGCCGATCTTCGCCTCGTCGCTGCTGCTGCTGCCGACCACGGCCATGCAGTTCCTGTCGACGGCTGAGCTGCCCCAGTGGATGGGCTGGCTCCCGATCGTCGTGGGCTCGCTGCAGCAGGGCCAGCCGGCCTTCATGCTGCTCTACGGCTTCCTGATCATCTTCTTCTGCTTCTTCTACACCTCGGTCGTCTTCAACCCCGAGGACACGGCGGAGAACCTGCGCAAGTACGGCGGCTTCCTGCCGGGCATCCGCCCGGGCAAGCGGACGGCGGACTACCTGGACTACGTGCTGACCCGCCTGACCACGATCGGCGCCGTCTACATCACCTTCGTCTGCCTGCTGCCCGAGTTCCTGATCGCCCAGTCCGGGGCCATGACCAGCTTCTACCTCGGCGGCACCTCGGTGCTGATCGCGGTGACGGTGACCATGGACACCGTGGCGCAGATCCAGTCGCACCTGCTGGCGCACCAGTACGAAGGCCTGATCAAGAAGTCGAAGCTGCGCGGAGGGCGCGGCCGGTGAACCTGATCCTGTTCGGCCCTCCGGGCAGCGGCAAGGGCACCCAGGCCAAGCGCCTCGTGACCGGGCGCGGCATGGTCCAGCTGTCGACCGGCGACATGCTGCGCGCCGCCATCGCCGCCCGCACCGAGCTTGGCCTGCAGGTGGAGCCGATCCTGGCGGCCGGGGGCCTGGTCCCCGACGCCATCGTCATCGCCCTCATCGAGGAGCGCATGCCCGAGGCCGAGGCCGCCGGAGGCGCGATCTTCGACGGCTTCCCGCGCACCGTGGCCCAGGCCGAGGCGCTGGACGCCATGCTCGAGGCGCGCGGCCGGCGAATCGATCTGGTCGTGCGGCTGAAGGTCGACGACGCCGAACTGCTCGAGCGCATCACCCAGCGCTTCGCCGAGCAGGGCAGGGCGGACGACAACCCCGAGACGTTCAAGACGCGGCTGGCGGCCTACAATGGCCAGACCGCGCCGCTGCTGCCCTACTACGCAGGGCAGGGCAAACTGGTGGAAGTGGATGGCATGGGTTCGATCCCGGAAGTCGCCGAGGCGATCGACGGGGCCCTCGAAACCATGCCGGCATAAGGAGTTGACGGGAGCGCGAACCCCTTTATAAAGGCGCGCTTCCGCGAAACGCGCGAAGGCCGTGCAAGCTCTTGTCGAAGGATGAAGAGCGGGCGTCGCTTTCGCGCCTTAACGCGTTCAGGAGACTAAAGACGTGGCCCGTATCGCAGGCGTCAACATTCCGACGAACAAGCGCGTGGAAATCGCGCTGCAGTACATCCATGGCGTCGGACCTAAGACCGCCAAGGACATCATGACCAAGGTGGGCATCGACGATGCGCGCCGGGTCAATCAGCTGACGGACGCCGAAGTCCTGCAGATCCGGGAAGCCATTGACCGTGACTACACGGTCGAGGGCGACCTGCGTCGCGAGACCTCGATGAACATCAAGCGGCTGATGGACCTGGCCTGCTACCGCGGCCTGCGTCACCGCAAGGGCCTGCCGGTCCGCGGCCAGCGCACCCACACCAACGCCCGCACCCGCAAGGGTCCGGCCAAGCCGATCGCCGGCAAGAAGAAGTAAGAGAGAGCCCGATGGCCAAGGAACCGGCGCGCGTCAAACGCCGCGAGCGCAAGAACATCACCTCGGGCGTGGCGCACGTGAACGCCTCGTTCAACAACACCATGATCACGATCACCGACGCGCAGGGGAACGCCATTTCCTGGTCGTCGGCGGGCGCCATGGGCTTCAAGGGCTCGCGCAAGTCGACCCCGTACGCCGCCCAGGTCGCGGCCGAGGACGCCGGCAAGAAGGCCATGGAGCACGGCGTGAAGACGCTGGAAGTGAACGTCGCCGGCCCCGGTTCGGGCCGCGAATCGGCTTTGCGGGCGCTGCAGGCGGTGGGCTTCACCATCACCACCATCCGCGACGTCACGCCTATTCCGCATAACGGTTGCCGGCCGCCCAAGCGCCGCCGCGTCTAATAGCAACCGTCTGAAATTTCTGTTCGCCGGCCGGCGGTTCCCCATGCGGAACCGGGGCCGGCGCAACCCGTTCGAGGGACGTCTATGATCGAAAGAAACTGGCAGCAGCTCATCCGTCCCGAAAAGCCGCAGATCGAGACCGGCGCCGACGCCGCCCGCAAGGCGCGCCTGGTGGCCGAACCCCTCGAGCGCGGCTTTGGCGTGACGCTGGGCAACAGCCTGCGCCGCGTGCTCCTGTCGTCGCTCCAGGGCGCGGCCGTCACCGCCGTCCAGATCGACGGCGTGGTGCACGAGTTCTCCTCGATGGAGGGCGTGCGCGAGGACGTCGTCGACATCGTACTGAACATCAAGCAGCTGGCCCTGCGCATGCACGCCGAAGGGCCCAAGCGCATGACCCTGCGCGCCGACGGCCCGGGCCCGGTGACCGCCGGCCAGATCGAGGCTCCGGCCGACATCGAGATCCTGAACCCCGACCACGTGCTCTGCACCCTGGATGAGGGCGCCCAGGTGCGCATCGAGTTCACCGTGCAGAACGGCAAGGGCTACGTCCCGGCCGAGCGCAACCGTCCGGAAGACGCTCCGATCGGCCTGATCGCCGTCGACGCCCTCTACTCGCCGGTCAAGCGCGTCGCCTACCGCGTCGAGCCGACCCGCCAAGGCCAGTCGCTCGACTACGACAAGCTGATCATGGAAGTGGAGACCAACGGCGCGGTCACGCCCGTGGATGCCGTGGCCTACGCCGCGCGCATCCTGCAGGACCAGCTGCAGATCTTCATCACCTTCGAGGAGCCCAAGAAGGCCGCGGCCGACGAGGGCAAGCCCGAGCTGCCGTTCAACCCGGCGCTGCTCAAGAAGGTGGACGAGCTGGAACTGTCGGTCCGTTCGGCCAACTGCCTGAAGAACGACAACATCGTCTACATCGGCGACCTGATCCAGAAGTCGGAAGCCGAGATGCTGCGGACCCCGAACTTCGGCCGCAAGTCGCTCAACGAAATCAAGGAAGTGCTCGCCTCCATGGGCCTGTCGCTCGGCATGGACGTGCCGAACTGGCCGCCGGAGAACATCGAGGACCTGGCCAAGAAGTTCGAAGACCAGATCTAGGTTTTCGGCTACAAGCCTTCGACTTCAGGAACCGGCCCGGGGCGACCCGCGGCCGGTTTCCCTTTTTATAGGAGGACCTTTCCGGTCCGCCTGCTCGTCGGGAAAGAGCCCCAAACCTTGTCCCGGCGACCTCGGCGCTCCCCTCACGGGCGCGCCGACGTCCGGACCGGGCGGCCGCCATGGAGGCGCGTCGCCTGAGCGTCCGGGCCGGCTATTGGGGGATCGGCGGCCGTGCGCGGCGCCGGTCTCATGGAGAACGACATGCGTCACGGCAACGGCCACCGCAAACTCGGCCGCACGGCCGCTCACCGCACCGCCATGTTCGCCAACATGGCTGCGAGCCTCATCAAGCACGAACAGATCGTCACCACCCTGCCCAAGGCGAAGGAACTGCGTCCCTTCGTCGAGAAGCTGGTGACGCTGGCCAAGCGCGGCGACCTGCACGCCCGCCGCCAGGCCATCTCCAAGGTCCGTGACGTCGAACAGGTCGGCAAGCTGTTCTCGACGCTCGGCCCGCGCTACGCCGACCGCAACGGCGGCTACATCCGCGTCCTGAAGGCCGGCTTCCGCCACGGCGACGACGCGCCGATGGCCGTCATCGAGTTCGTCGACCGCGACGTTGACGCCAAGGGCAAGGACTCCGGCCCGGTCGAACAGCGCATCACCTTCGAAGACCAGTAGGGTTCGAGACAGGCGAATAAGATCAGGGGCGGCTCCGGTGACGGGGCCGCCCTTTTTCTTTGCGGCTGTGGCGAACCGCGCCCTCGTCCTTCAACAAGCTCAGGATGAGGGCTGGCGACAGGCCGCAGTAGAAAGCCTCATCCTGAGCCTGTCGAAGGACGAGGATTTCGGGCTACTCCTCCGACAGATCCTGCCGCTGGAAGATCGCCCAGGCGGCGGCCAGGGCGCCGAAGATCCAGACGAGCAGCATGCCGAGCGCCATGCCGGCGGCTGCCGGGGTGATCATCTGCTGGCCCATGAGGATGCGGCCGCCCACGTGCGCCTTGACCAGGTCCACGGCCAGGCCGGGCAGGGCCAGCATGCGCCACCATTCCGGATCCATCTGCACCGGTCCCGGCGTCTGGGCCTGGACGATGGCCTGTACGATGCCGATGAACAGCGGGACCATGACCGCCGCCATCATGGAACGGGTGACGACGGCGACGAGCGCGACCAGCGCCCCGGCCTGCAGCAGCTGAAGCCACGAGGTCAGCAGCAGGCTGACGAAGACGATGGTCCAGGTCCCCGGCTCGCCCGAGGTCCACTCCACCGGCGAGGCGTTGACGAAGGCGCCGACGAGGGCGGTGATCACCCCCATGAGCGTGATCAGCAGCACCGTGCCGAGCGAGGCGAGGGCATAGACCAGCGCCTTGCCCAGGATGTGGTTCAGCCGGCTGTTGCGCGGCGCGATCAGCCGCCAGGTCTCCCAGCGGTAGTCGGCGGCGAACAGGATCGAGGCGCCGAGCAGGGCGAACAGGATGGTCAGCGGCGCAGACGCCTGGGCCGCGGCCAGCAGGGCCTGGCGGCCGATGTCGGCGGGCTGGCCCGCCACCGCGTCGCCGGCGGTCATGCGCAGCATGAAGACCGAACCAACGCCCATGACC
Organism: Pseudomonadota bacterium; assembly: GCA_023432855.1. Lineage (GTDB taxonomy): Bacteria > Pseudomonadota > Alphaproteobacteria > Caulobacterales > Caulobacteraceae > JAEZEZ01. Next base: position 11,636 of record JAEZEZ010000026.1, read on the forward strand.
AGGGCGACCACCGGGGTGAAGGCGAAGCCCCAGAACAGCGCCGAGCGGTTGCGCCAGAGCTTGAAGCTCTCGGAAGAGATCGCGTCACTGAGCACGGGGCTCTCCCGTCTGTTGCAGGAAGACTTTTTCGAGGTCGCCGCCGACCCAGCGGGCCTCGGAGATGTCGATGTTCTCGGCCACCAGGCGGCGGATCAGGTCGGGCGCCTCGGCCCGCTCGATGCTGGCCAGCACCGCCTCGCCGTCCCTCGCGCCCTTCTTGCCCAGCACCTTCATCACCGCGGTGACGGGCCTGGCGACGATGCGCAGGGCCTGGGCGTGGCCGCCCACCAGTTCGCTGACCAGGCCTTCGGACACCAGCTTGCCGTGGTCCAGGATGGCCACGCGGTCGCAGATGCGCTGCACCTCGGCCAGCTGGTGGCTGGCCAGCACGATGGTCACTCCGTCTTTGTCCGCCAGTTCGCGGATCAGGCCGCGCATCTCGTTGATGCCCGCCGGGTCCATGCCGCTGGTCGGCTCGTCGAGGATCAGCATTTCCGGTTCGGTGAGCAGGGCGGCCGCGATGCCGAGCCGCTGGGCCATGCCGACGGAGAAGCCCTTCACCTTGCGGTCGGCCGCCTCGGTCAGGTTCACGCGCTCCAGCAACGCGGTGATGCGCGGCTCATAGCCCGCCTTCTTCAGGCCGCTGGCGAGCGCCAGCATGCGCAGGACCTGGCGTGCGGTCATGAAGGGCGGGAAGCGCGGCGTCTCGATCATCGAGCCGGCGCGCCGCTCGATCTTCGCGTCGCTGCCGGCGACAGCGCCCAGGACCCGAGCCTGACCTGCGGTCGGGCGAATGAGGCCCAGCCAGATGCGGAACAGGGTGGACTTGCCCGCCCCGTTGGGGCCCAGCACGCCATAGACCCCGCCCGGCGGGACGCTCAGGCTGAGGCCGTCCAGCGCCTTCACGGCGCCGTAGGTCTTGGACAGGTTTTCGGCTTCGAGCACGGCGCTCAAATGAGGTCTCCGTCGCTTGGGGCGCCGGCGGCGCGGGGCGCATCGTCGGGCGACGAAGGCGAAGCAGGACCGTAGCAGGCGCAACCCGCCTGTAAACCACGGCCACCGCTTGACCGAGCAGTTGCGGTATGCGTTAAATATTGCATCAAGCGCGAGGTATCCCGATGTCCGATCCCTACCATCGTCCCAGCCTGTCCTCTGCGATCTGTTACGAGGACCCCATGGCCGCGTGGGACTGGCTCCAGAAGGCCTTCGGCTTCGAGCCGGTGATGATGATCACCGACGCCGACGGTAACCTCGGCCACTCCGAACTCAGCTTCGGCGACGGGCTCATCTACGTCGGCGGCAAGTGGGCCGACTTCACAGGCACGCCGTCCACCCTGGGCGGCAGGAACACCCAGTCCGTCCACGTCCACCTCAAGGAGGACATCGACGGCCACTGTCAGCGGGCCAGGGCCGCCGGAGCCGAGATCCTGCAGGAGCCGACGGACCAGTTCTACGGCGACCGCACCTACCGGGCGCGCGACTTCGAAGGCCACGTCTGGACCTTCGGCCAGACGACGAAGGTGATGCAGCCCGACGAGTGGGACGCCGCGTCGGGCCTGAAGACCACGATGTACCGGTGAACGCGGCCCGCGACGTCGACCGGGTGTTCGCGGCCCTGGCCGATCCGCATCGCCGGCGGACCGTGGAGCTGCTCAGCGAGCAGCCACGGGCGGCCGGCGAACTGGCGCGGGAGGTGGGTCTCAGTCCGCCCGCGATGAGCCGCCACCTGCGCGCCCTCCGCGACGCGCGGATCATCTTCGAAACCCGACCGGACGCCGATGTCGCCTACGATGCCCGCGTCCGCATCTATGCGCTGAGGCCCGAAGGCATGGCCCATCTGAAGCAGTGGCTGGAGGAAGCGGAGCGCCTTTGGACCGGGCAGCTGGCGGCCTTCAAGGCGCACATCGAGCGGGACGGGGAGGGGGCGTGACCTCGCGCGTGGTGGTCGCGCTTAGGGTGAAGGCGACGCCGGCCCGGGCGTTCGAGGTCTTCACCCGCGAGATCGGGGCCTGGTGGCGGCCCAACGGGCTGTTTCATTTCACGCCGCGCAGCCCCGGCGTCCTCAGTTTCGAGCCCGGCGAAGGGGGACGCCTGATCGAGACCCTGCCCGGCGGCAAGGTGTTCGAAGTCGGCCGCATCCATGCCTGGGTCCCTGGCGAGCGCCTCGTCTTCGGCTGGTGCTGCGCCTGGTTTCCCGAGGGCGTGGAAACGCTTGTCGAGGTGCGCTTCGAGCCGGTTGGCGACGAGACCCGGGTCACGGTCGAGCACTCCGGCTGGGAAGCGGTCCCCGCAGAGAACCCCGCCCGCCACGGGATCGCGCTTCAGGTCTTTCTCCAGCGCGAGGCGGAATGGTGGGGCGTGCTGCTGCGGTCCATGGCCCAGTCCACCTGACCGCAAACGAGGGTAAAGCGCGCGAGGACCCGCCATAGCGGCGCCACACTGTCGGTTGAGCTTGACGGCCGACCTTCCTAAATCGACGGACCATGAAGAAACTCACGCGTCTCCTCTTGCCCGCCCTGGCCGTGCTGGCGGCCTGCAACGCGCCGAACGACAGCAAGGCGCAGGACCAGCTGGTCGAGCCCACGCGCCGGGCGCCCGCCGACATCGCCTCGATGAAGACCTCCTTCGCGCCGGTGGCCAAGCGGGCCGGCCCGGCGGTGGTCAACGTCTATGCCCGCCGCCTCGTGCGCCAGCGCGATCCGTTCTTCGAACTGTTCGGCGGCGGCATCCCGCGCGCCCGCGTGCAGCAGTCGCTGGGGTCCGGCGTCATCGTCCGCTCCGACGGCGTCATCGTCACCAACAACCACGTGGTCCAGGGCGGCCAGGAATTCATGGTCGTGCTGGCCGACCGCCGCGAGTTTCCGGCCAAGCTGCTGCTGGCGGACCCGCGCACCGACCTGGCCGTGCTGAAGATCGAATCCGACGGCGAGCGCCTGCCGGTCCTGCCCATCGACGACAGCGACGACCTCGAGGTGGGCGATCTCGTCCTGGCCATCGGCAACCCGTTCGGCGTGGGCCAGACGGTCACCAACGGCATCATCTCGGCGCTGAACCGCACCGCCGATCCCGGCGGTCTCGACGCCTCGGCCTTCATCCAGACCGACGCCTCGGTGAACCCCGGAAACTCGGGCGGCGCCCTGGTCGACATGGACGGCGACCTGATCGGGGTGCCGACCTTCATCCTGTCTCGCTCGGGCACCTCGAGCGGCGTCAGCTTCGCCATTCCCGCGGCCATGGTGCGGCGGGTGGTCGAGACTGCGGTCGGCGGCGGACAGGTCGTGGTGCGGCCGTGGCTGGGGGCCAAGACCGATACCGTGAACGGCGAGATCGCCCGCAGCCTCGGCATGGCGCGGCCCGAAGGTGCGCTCGTCTCCGATGTCTATCCGGGCAGCCCCGCCGCCCGGGCGGGCCTGCGCGAAGGCGACGTGATCACCGCCGTCGACGGCGCAGCGGTGAACGATCCCGCCAGCGTGAACTACCGCGTAGCCACCAACCGGCCGGGCGAGACCGTGACCATCGCCATCCTGAGGGACGGTCGCCCGCAACAACTGCGCGCGCGCCTCGATCCGCCGCCGGCGACCCCGGCTCGGGACGAGCGGGTTCTGGACGGTCCGCATCCGCTGACCGGGGCGACGGTGGTCAACCTGTCGCCCGCGGTCGCCGACGAGATCGGCGCCGATCCGTTCAGCGGCCGGGGCGTGGTGATCTCCAAGCCCGGCCGAAGCTACGCGGCGGCTGCGGGCTTCCGCGCCGGCGACATCGTGCGCGAAATCAACGGCAACGAGATCGGGGACACCCGTGAACTGCAGGCGATACTGAATCAGGGCGCGGCCGTCTGGCGCGTCACCATCGAGCGCGACGGGCGCCGCATCACCGGCCAGTTCCGGGGCTGAGGCCCCGCGACCGGAGCGGGTACGGTCCGTCGGCTCGTCACAGGGGAGGGGCCGGCATGGCTCGCACATCTCGGATCATCGTGGGCGCCCTGGCGGCGCTCGCCCTCGGCGGCGCGGCGGCGGCCCAGGACGACGACCCCACGACCGTCAGCGAAGTGACGGTCACCGCCCGCACCGCCGATGCGGTGAAGCAGTTCGTCGAAGGGATGTCGGAGCCGACCAGCCGGGGCGCCGAGCTGCTGGCGCGCTGGAACCGCACCATCTGCCCCGCGACGGTCGGGCTGCCGGAGCGGCAGGGCGCTTTCATCAACGACACCATCGCCCGCACCGCGCTGCAGCTGAAGCTGAAGGTGGCCGAGCCCGGGTGCCGTCCGGACGTGCTGATCGTCGTGACCCCCGACGCAGCGGCTCTCACCGAGGCGTTGGCGACGACATACAAGGCCAGCTTCAAGGTCGACGCCGATTCCGACGCCGACGTGTCGAGCCCCGGGCGGGACGCGTACGAGGCCTTCCTCAACAGCACCCGGCCGGTTCGCTGGTGGCACGTTTCGGAACTGGCTTCGTCGGAAGGCCGTCCGGTGCGCTATGCCAACATGATCGCCGGGCGTCCGGTCGGCGGGGTGATGATTGTCGAGAGCTCCAGCGTCAGCCGCCTGCGTTCGCCCGTCCGCCAGGACTTCGCCCACATCCTGATCGTGGTCGACGCCGAACAGGCGCAGGGACTGAGCTTCGACAGCCTGGCGGGCTACCTGACGATGGTCACCCTGGCGCAGGTCAATCCCGAGGCCGACCTGACGGGCCTGCCCACGATTCTCAACCTGTTCGAGGACCGCGCCGCCGGGCGCCCCGTCCCCAACGGCCTGACCGACTGGGACCTCGACTATCTGAAGGGTCTCTACCTCCAGCGCGGCGATGCGCCGGACCTTTCCCGCCAGCAGGGCCGCATCAAGCGCGAGATGCGCGAGGGTCAGGAAGACTGATCGCGACGAAAACGACGACGGCGTTGAAGCCGACGCCCTGACGGGCTAGGGCCGGACCCTGTCCGTTCCGCCCGCGTTTCCGAGTCGGCCGACGCCGACTCCGGAGGAAGCTTCATGACCGACCACAGCCGCCGCACCCTGGGCGCCCGCACCCTGGCGCCCGAGACCCTGATGATGGGTTACGGCTACGACCCGGCCCTGTCCGAGGGCTCGATCAAGGTCCCGATCTTCCAGACCTCGACGTTCGTCTTCCGCTGCGCCGAGGACGGCAAGCGCTTCTTCGAGGTGGCCTACGGCCTGCGCGAGAAGGACCCCGACGAGGCGCTGGGGCTGATCTATTCGCGCATCAACAATCCCAACATCGAGATCCTGGAAGACCGCCTGGCGGTATGGGACGGGGCCGCCAAGGCGCTGGTCTTTTCCAGCGGCATGGCGGCCATTTCGACCACCATGCTCGCCCTGACCCGGCCGGGGGATTCGATTCTCTACGCGGCGCCGGCTTACGGAGGGACCGAGTATCTCTTCGACCGCATCCTGCCGCGCATGGGCGTGAACACCCGGGCCATCACCGACTGCGACGGGGACGGGAAGTTCGACGACGCGATCCGGAACGCCGCGGCCCGCGCCGCCGAGGCCGGCGGCCGGCTGGCGGTGGTCTATATCGAGACCCCCGCCAATCCCACGAACCTGCTGATCGACATCGCCGCCGCCGCCGAGGCCATCCGCGGGCTGGGTCAGGACGAGCCGCCGGTGCTGTGCGTCGACAACACCTTCCTCGGACCCCTGTGGCAGAAGCCGCTCGCCCACGGCGCCGACCTGACGCTCTATTCCCTGACCAAGTACGTGGGAGGACACTCCGATCTGATCGCGGGAGCCTGCATGGGGCGCGCCGACCTGATGGCGCGGGTGGCCGAGATGCGCACCATCTGCGGCACGGTCACCGACCCGCACACGGCCTGGATGGTGCTGCGCAGCCTGGAGACCCTGCACGTGCGCATGGAACGCTCCCAGGCCAACGCCATGGCGCTCGTCGAGCGTCTGCGCAGCCACCCCCGCATCGAGGCGGTGCTGACGGCGGGCGGCAGCGAGCGTTCGGCCGAGCAGCAGGCGATCTTCGCCCGCCAGTGCTCGGGCCACGGCTCTACCTTCTCCATCGCCCTGAAGGGTGGGGAGGCGGAGGCCTTCCGCCTGCTCAACGCGCTGAAGCTGTTCAAGCTGGCCGTCAGCCTGGGCGGCACCGAGAGCCTGGCCTCGCACCCGTCCAGCACCACCCATTCCGACTACTCGCCCGAAGCCAAGGCGAACTGCGGCATCGGCGAGAATCTCGTGCGGCTGTCCGTCGGCATCGAGAACGTCGAGGACCTGTGGGCCGACCTGGAGCAGGCGCTGGCCGCGATCTGAGGCTCAGCGGCGAAGGGTCTGCCCGAGCGACCATGTGTGGCCGTAGGGATCGCCCAGCTGGCCGTACCGGTCGCCCCAGAACTGGTCGGCTAACGGAAAGCGGATGCTGCAGCCGGCCGCGACGGCGCGCTCCCACCAGGCTTCCACGTCGTCGACCTGGAGGTGCAGGGTGACGGCCGCCGGCGGCGGCGTCTCGACGCCGCCTTTCCACTCCGGGAAGTCGTCGGACAGGAAGATCAGGGCGCCGTTCACGCGCATGCGCCCATGGATCAGCTTCCCGCCCGCATCCATGCCCGGCGCGTCTTCGCCGTGGTTGCGCATCAGCACCTCGGCGCCGAACGCGCTCTCATAGAAGTCCAGGGCTTCGTCGGCCTTGCCGCCGTGGATCGTCAGATAGGGAACCAGGCCGATCGGCGTCTCATGCATGGCGCTTCTCCCTTGCCGCCTCTATCTAGCCTAGACCCATGAGCGATCTTTTCGAAGCTGCAGGCCTGTCGTCCGGCGCCCGGGATGCCCCCCTGGCCGACCGGCTGCGCCCGCAGGCGCTCGACGAGGTGGTGGGCCAGGATCATCTGCTCGGGCCCGAGGGGCCGATCCGGCGCATGGTCGAGGGCGGCCGGCTGGCCTCCATGATCCTCTGGGGACCGCCGGGCACCGGCAAGACCACGACGGCACGGCTGCTGGCCCATGCCTTCGACCTGACCTTCGAACAATTGTCCGCCGTCTTCTCCGGCGTGGCCGATCTCAAAAAGACGTTCGAGGCCGCGCGCCAGCGCCGCCGCATGGGGCAGGGCACGCTGCTCTTCGTGGATGAAATCCACCGCTTCAACCGCAGCCAGCAGGACAGTTTCCTCCCCGTGGTCGAAGACGGCACCGTGGTGCTGGTGGGCGCCACCACCGAAAATCCCTCCTTCGAGCTGAATGGCGCGCTCCTCTCCCGCTGCCAGGTGCTGGTGCTGCGCCGTCTCGACGATGCCGCGCTGGAAACCCTGCTCACGCGCGCCGAAGCCCATTATGGCGAGCCGCTGAAGCTCGATGCCGACGCCCGCGCCACCTTGCGCGCCATGGCCGATGGCGATGGCCGCTATCTGCTCAATCTGGCCGAGGAAGTGGCGAACCTCCGCGTGGCCAGGCCGCTCGATCCGGCCGGGTTGATGGCGGCGGTACAGCGGCGCATGCCGCTCTACGACAAGAGCCGCGAAGAGCATTACAACCTCATCTCCGCCCTGCACAAATCGGTGCGTGGCTCCGATCCCGACGCCGCGCTCTACTGGCTGGCGCGCATGCTGGCGGGTGGCGAACAGCCGCTCTACATCGCGCGCCGTCTCGTGCGCATGGCCATCGAAGACATCTCGCTCGCCGATCCCGAAGCGGTGCATCAGGCGCTGGCCGCCAAGGATGTTTACGAATTCCTGGGCAGCCCCGAAGGCGAACTGGCGCTGGCGCAGGCCGTCGTCTATCTGGCGACCGCGCCCAAATCCAACGCCGTCTATCGCGCCTTTCCGGCGGCCAAGCGCGCGGCGCAGGACCATGGCTCGCTGATGCCGCCCGCCCATATCCTGAACGCACCGACCAAGATGATGAAGAATCTCGGCTATGGCGCGGGCTACAATTACGACCATGACGCCGAGGACGGTTTTTCCGGCCAGGACTATTTCCCCGAAAGCATGGGCCGCCAGCAATTCTACACCCCCAGGGAAACCGGCTTCGAGCGCGAGATTGCCAAGCGGCTCGAATACTGGTCCAAGCGGCGGGCAAGGCGCAGCGGGGAGGGCACATGATCTGGCTGGCGGTTGGCGCGGGCGGCGGCCTGGGCGCGATCATGCGTTTCTGGCTTGCGGCGGTGCTGCAGCCGCAAGGCGCCCTGGTCAATTGGGGCATCTTCGGCGTCAATGTCCTTGGCGGGCTGCTGATGGGCATCATCGTGGAGCTGGGCGCGCTCAAGCTCGATCTTTCGCCCGACATGCGCGCCTTCCTCACCACCGGCGTGCTGGGTGGCTTCACCACCTTCTCCGCCTTCTCGCTCGATAGCGCCCTGCTGCTGCAAAAGGGCGAATATGGATTGGCCGCCCTGTATGTGATCGGCTCGGTGGTGCTCTCCATCGCGGCCCTGTTCGCGGGCCTGTGGCTGGTGCGTGCGCTCTATGCCTGAGATTCGAAAGATCCACGCCGAGGATGATGGCATCCGGCTCGACCGCTGGTTCAAGCGGCATTTTCCCGCCGTCACCCATGCGCTGCTGGTCAAGCTCCTGCGAAAGGGCGAAATCCGTCTCGATGGCGGCCGGGTGGAGGCGGGCGCCCGCCTGTCCGTGGGCCAGCAGGTCAAGCTGCCGCCCCAGGTGATCCATGCTGTTTCCGACGCTCCGGAAAAGCCCCGGCCCGAACAGCAGAAGCCCATGGGTTCGCTGGCCGACCGCATCCTCTACATGGACAAGCATGTCATCGTGCTGGACAAGCCATCGGGGCTTGCGACGCAAGGCGGCTCCGGCCTGACAAAGCATGTGGATGGCATGCTCGACAGCCTGATGTTCGAAAAGACCACCCGCCCCAAGCTGGTGCATCGTCTCGACCGGGATACGTCGGGCGTGCTGCTGCTCGCCCGCACCACGCTGGCCGCTTCCGGGCTGGCCCAGGCGCTGGCGCATCGTGATGCGTCCAAGGTCTATTGGGCGCTGACGCGCGGCGTGCCCAGGCAGGCGCGCGGCGTGATCAAGGCGGCGCTGGCCAAGGAAGGCGGCCACGGTCCCCATGGCCGCGACGAACGCATGACAACGGTGGATGAAGACGAGGAAGGCGCGAAATTCGCCCTCACCGAATATGCCGTCGTCGCCACTGCGGGCACCGAGTTCGCATGGGTCGCGGCACGCCCCATCACCGGCCGCACCCACCAGATCCGCGTCCATCTCGCCTCGCTGGGCACGCCCATCGTGGGCGATTTCAAATATGGCGGCGCGGAGTCCCGCGGCAAGGGCGAGATCGCCGACAAGCTGCACCTGCATGCCCGCCAGATCGATATCGCCCGCCCCGATGGTGGGCGCCTCAACGTCATCGCGCCCCTGTCACCGCATATGGAGAAAAGCTGGCAGGTGCTGGGCTTCAACCCGGAAGATGGCCGCAGTCCCTTCCCGCAGAAAAAGCACGAACTGAAAAAGCCGGAGCCCAAGCCCGCGCCGCGCCACGCCGCCCCGAAAAAGCCCATGCAGAAAGCCCGCCGCAAGGCCACCGCCACAGGCCGAAAGCGCAAAAGCAAATGAAGCGCTTCTACAAGGAAGTCGGCGTCGCTGCGGATGCGGAAGGATTCCGCATCCTGCTCGATGGCCGTCCCGTGAAAACCCCGGCAAAGAACACGCTGGTGCTGCCCACCCGCGCGCTGGCGGACGCCATCGCCGCCGAATGGGCCGGGCAGGGTGACGAGATCGCGCCGGCCGCCATGGCGTTCCTCAAGCTGGCCAACACGGTGATCGACGGCGTCACCGCCAACCGCGCCGAAGTGGTCACCGCCATTTTGCGCTTCGGCGAAAATGACCTGCTCTGCTATCGCGCCCACCAGCCGCCGGAACTGGCGGCGCTGCAGGCGCAGGGCTGGGATCCGGTGCTGGACTGGGCCCGCCGCCGCCATGGCGTGACGTTCACGCTGGTCGAAGGCTTCACCCATGCCGACCAGCCGCCCGCCACGCTGGCCGCCCTGCGTGCCGCGCTGGAACGCCACGACCCGTTCGCGCTGGCAGCCTTGCATGTGGTGGCGTCCATCGCAGGTTCGGTGGTGCTGGCGCTGGCGCTGGCCGAAGGCGCGTTGACCGCGGCCCAGGTCTTCGCGCTGTCCCGGATCGACGAGGATTACCAGGCCAGCAAATGGGGCCGCGACCATGAAGCGGAAACCCGCGCCCAGAACTTGGCGCGCGAACTCGACAAGGCGGCCGCATTCATCGCCGCATCGCGCCTGAAGACAGACTAAGCCATGCAGCGCCGCCATGCGCTTGGTCCCCGCAGCGATCTCGATGCCCGTCTCTGGGCCTGTCTGCGCGGGATGCGCGAACAGGGCTGGCATTTCCGCAAGGGCGCATCGTTCCGCACCTTCCGCCTGGATTTCGTCGAACATGATGCGCGGCTGGTGATCGACCTGGTGGCGGGCGAACCGGGGCGCGACAAAATCGCTGTCCACCCCGTCCGCGATCGCCTGCTGGCCGAACAAGGCTATGTCATCCTTCGGCTTTGGCGCGCCGAAGCCGCGCGCGACGTGTCATCCGCTGTCCATCGCATTCGCGAGGTTCTGGCCGCGCTATCCACCAGCGACTCATAGTAGCGTCGCGCCGGCTCAAAGGGGGCAGGGGATGGCGACAATATCGGGTCCGGCATGGTGCGCGAAGTTTCCCACCAGCAGCAAGCTGGAAGACCTGTCGCCCGATTTCGGCGATGCCTGCCGCGCCTTCATCAGCGCCATGAAGAAGGGCGGGGCCACCATTTCCATTGGCGCCACCTGGCGCCCGGCCGAGCGCGCCTACCTGATGCACTGGTGCTGCATGATCGCCCAGTCCGGGCAGGATCCGTCAAAGGTGCCGCCCATGAAGGGCGTGGATATCGACTGGGCCCATAATGGCAACCACGCCGCCGCAAAGGCCGCCGCCCAGGCCATGATGGCGAAATACGAAATCCGCTTTCCCGCCGCCCTGGTCAGCCGTCACACCCAGAAGCGCGCCATCGACATGACCATCGGCTGGACCGGCACGCTGCGCATCACCGATTTCGACGGGGTGGAGCACAAGATCAGCGCGGGCCCACGCAACGGCTCCAACCCCCAGCTTGTCGCAGTGGGCAAGACCTTCGGCGTCACCAAGCTTGTGTCAGACCCGCCGCACTGGTCCGACGACGGCAGGTAATCTCACGCCCGGCATTTCGCGGCTGGCCGGCCGCCAGGCGACGAAAGGCGATCAGATGTCGATCGCTTCAAACCTGTCCGTGCCGCAATCCATGTCGGTGGCATGGCGGAAGACCGCGCCGCGCAGGATCATCGCAACGTCATTGTTCTCGTCGCACAAGGGCAGCTCCACCGATTCATTCATCAGGTGGCCCTTGTCGTGGAAGTCCAGGCGGTTGAGCCGGTAGTAGGGCCGGGCTTCTTCGGCGATGCTGGCAAAGCTGGCGATGATGGCCGCCGCCGCCGCGCCATACAGATTTTCATCAATCATCCGGCCGGTGGAATCCCGCCCCAGCCATTCGATGTTGTAAGTGCCGATCAGCCGGTGACGGAACTGCAGCGGCTTTTCCGGCTCGCGCAACACATCCACCATGTTGACATGGCGCAACAGCGCTGCGCCCATTTCGGCGGGGCGCAGGTCCGCGCGCCGCGGCGGACGGCCATCGCGCCGTTTGGACAGCCAGTATTGCAGTATCTGTGAAAGACGCGGATCGGTGATGTGGGCGGGATTCATGTTGGCGGCACACTAGTGATGCGCGCGCGCCACCGCATGGTGCCTGAAAAGGCACTACGGTCCATGGCTCGAATCAGAACTGTTCCAGAATTGGACGTGCCGAAAGCCGCGCCACGCGCTGCGCCGCGTGTTCGATATGGGCCAGGCGCCGCGCCAGTATCTCCTGCGCCCGGTCGCCCTGCAGGGTATGGAAACTCTCCCGCGCCGGAAGGGCCTGCGCGGCGGGCCCAGCGCCATCGGGGGCCAGCAGGGCCACCACCCGGCCGCGCGTGGCGTCTATGGCCGCCTCCGCGTCCGGTCCCAGATCCTGCGCCCGCAGCTTGAGCAGCACGGGCATCGAGGACAGGTCCGACGCCAGCAGGTAGTTCGCGCCCAGCAGTTCCCCCAGCGCCGCCAGGGCGCGGCGATTGACATTGGGCTCATCCGACAGCCGCCGCAGCGCGCCCGACAGTGCGGCCACCGCATCCATCGCCCGTTTGCGGCCCAGCCGATAGGCGCCATAGACGGGATGGCGGCGCAGCACCGCATCGGCAAAGGCCGCATCGGCCGCCAGCAGGCCCTGCACCGTGCGCGGCAGGTCATAGCGCTCCCAGTGCGGCAGCAGGTAGCTGAAGACCCAGGACAGGCCCGCGCCGATCAACGTGTCGGTGATGCGCGCGGCGAATTGCGGGTTGGGATCCACGAAATGCAGCAGCAGCAGCGACGACACCGACGCCCCGATGGCGGTGACGCGATAGGCGATGCCGCCATAGGCGTGGGACGTGCCCACCGCCAGCGCGATCAGGACCAGCAGGCTCCAGGGCGGCAGCAGGTTCAGGAACAGCAGCGCCAGCGCGCATCCGATAAGCGTGCCGGTGACGCGGTCCCAGCGGCGCTGGCGCGTCACGCTGTAGTTGGCGCGCATGATCAGGGCGATGGTCAAAAGGATCCAGTGCGCCTGCGCCAGGGCCGGGAAGATCCAGGTCAGCGCATAGCCCGTGCTCATCGCCAGCGCCAGCCGCACGCCATACCGCAGCGAAGGCGAGCGCGCATGAAACTGCCGGGCCAGGACGCCCAGCCCGTGCGGCGTATCCTGCCGGAACAGCTCCAGGTCCAGTTCGGCCGCGATGGGCGAGGGCGGGGTGTCCCGGTCCATCGCCCGCGCCAGCCCGGCGGTCAGCCTGTCCGCCAGTTGCAGCTTCAGCGCCGTGGCGGCGAAGGCATACAGCGTCTCGTCACCGGGCGCGTCCTCCCGGGCCAGGCGCACGGCCTCCACCAGCGCCGCCATCTCCGCTTCATGCTGGCGGGCTTGCGCATGCGGGCGGCTGTCGCGCAGCGCCAGCGTCAGCCGCTCCACTTCGTCCGCGATCAGGTGGATGCTGCTGTTGAACCGCCACAGGAGGTCGCGCGCACGGGCATGGCGCAGCAGCTCGATGTCGGCGTCGCTGGACAGCACCGTCTCGAAGACATCCAGCAGGGCGATCAGCACGTCGATGCGCTTGCGCTGCAGCATGCTGCGCTTGCGCGCGAACAGCGCGTCGCGCGCCGCCTGCAACCGGTCGGCCAGGGTGGCATGCGCCTCGATCAGCGCGCGAAAGGCGGCAGGGCCTTCATTGTCGGGATTGTAGAGCGCCGCCTTGGCGCGCAGATAGGCCACGAAGGCACGGCAAGCCTCTGCCAGCAGCAAGC
>JAEZEZ010000033.1 GCA_023432855.1 Pseudomonadota bacterium
TGGCAGGGCTGGTCGGCGGCGGACCCGGCGTCGGCGGCGCGGGCGTTCGCGGACTACCGCCGGCTGGCCGGCGAGCGCGACGCGGCGGTGCGGGCGGCCGAGGCCGAACGCGAACTGGCCCGCGACATCGAGGGCTGGTCGCCCGAGCTGCGCGCCGAGATCGCCGCCTTCGCCGGCGCCAGCGGCTTCACGCCCGAGGAGATCGCCGCCGTCGAGGATCCTCGCGCGGTGAAGGTGCTGCACCTGGCCATGCGGGCGGCCCAGGGCCTGGCGGGCTCGGGGCTGGCGGCCCCCGCCGCGCGCGTCCCCGCCTTCACCCAGCCGCCGCCCACCCAGGTCGGCGGCCAGGGCTTCGCCGGCCACCTGCCCAACGACCGCCTGGGCGCGGACGCCTGGATGGCGGCGCGCCGGGCCCAACTTCGCAAGAAAGCATAGGAAACCATGGCCAATTCGATCCTCTCCCCCACCGCGGTCACCCGCGAGGCGCTGCGCCTGCTGCACCAGAAGTGCAACTTCATCGGCGCCATCAACCGCCAGTACGACGACAGCTTCGCCCGCGACGGCGCGCGCATCGGCGACAGCCTGAAGATCCGCCTGCCCAACCAGTACGTGGTGCGCGAGGGCGCCGAGCTGTCGGTGCAGGACACGGCGGAGACCTCCACCACCCTGCAGGTCGCCACCCAGAAGGGCGTCGACATGAACTTCTCCTCGGCCGAGCTGACGCTCAGCCTGGACGACTTCTCGAGGCGGGTGCTGGAGCCGGCGATCGGCGTGCTGGCCGCGGCCATCGAGGCCGACGCCCTTTCCATGCGCCGCGACGTCTTCCACCAGGTGGACAGCCAGGGCCAGGCCCTGACCTTCGCCAGGCTGCTGGCCGGCCGCAAGAAGCTGGAGGACAGCCTGACGCCGCCGGGGAACCGCTCGGCCCTGCTCAACACCACCGACAACGCCGACCTGGTCGATGCGCTGAAGGGGCTGTTCCACGACGACGACGGCCTGTCGAAGCAGTACCGCGAGGGCTCCATGGGCCGCACCGCCGGCTTCGACTTCTTCGAGAACACGCACCTGTCGACCCAGGCCCGCGGCGGCGCGAACGGAAACTACCTGGTCAACGGCGCCGGCCAGACGGGGGCCTCGATCACCGTCGACGGCGGCTCGGGGGCGATCAACGCGGGCGAGGTCATCACCATCGCCGGCGTCTTCTCGGTGCATCCGGAGACCAAGGCGCCGACCGGGCGGCTGCAGCAGTTCGTGGTCACCGCCGACTATGCGGGCGGGGCGGGGGCGATCCCCGTCAGCCCGGCGCTGGTGACGGGCGGCGCGGGCCGCACGGTCTCGGGCTCGCCCGCCGACAACGCCCAGGTGACGGTGTCGGGGACGGCGAACCAGCCGTACGGGCAGAGCCTGCTGTTCCACGAGGACGCCTTCACCTTCGCCACCGCCGACCTGCACATGCCCAAGGGCGTGGACTGGGCGGCGCGCGAGGTGTTCGACGGCATCTCGATGCGGGTCGTGCGCCAGTACGACATCAACAACGACAAGTTCCCGTGCCGCATCGACGTCATGTACGGCTTCAAGACCCTGAGGCCCCAGCTCGCCTGCCGCCTGGCGTGCAACTGAGCCGGCGCCGTCGCAACGCTGCGCCGGGAAGAAGAGAACCACGAAAAACACGAAACGGCCCCTGCGGGGCCGGCACGAACGGCCGCCGGAGAGGTCGTGGCCGTTGGTAGGGCGACGCGCGCCTGCGCGCGTCATTTCGATCGGCGCTCCGGCCCTGCCGGGAAAGCGTTCGTGTCGCCGCCCGCAGGGCGGCGTTTCGTGTGGTTCGTGGCTCCCGCCGAAGGCGGTTCTTCGACCCCGTCCAGACCCTCATCCGTCATCCCCGGACTTGTTCCGGGGATCCATCCGTCCGTCGCAGAGCGGGTCGGGGGCTGCCCCTGCGGGGGCCGCTTCGCCGCAACGCGCTCAGCCTCGCCCCCGCCATGGGTCCCCGGAACAAGTCCGGGGATGACGGGCGGGGGAGGGAGAAATCACAAGGACACCCGATGCCCCTTTCCACCTATGCAGACCTGAAGGCCGCGATCGGGGCCTGGAGTTTCAACCGGGCGGACCTGCCGGCGGCCGAGCTGGTGGCGCTGGGCGAGGCGCGGCTGAACCGGGACCTGCGGCTGCGCGCCATGGAGCGCGAGGCCCAGCTTTCGGGCGAGGCCGGCTGGCGGCTCATCGCCCTGCCGGACGACTTCATGGCCCCCGTGGCCCTGTGGCGGATCACGCCGGCGGGGCGCGAGCGGCTGACGCCGGCGCGGGCCGACCTGACGCCCGCCGAGACGCCGGGCGCCCCCCGGCGCTGGGCCGTCGACGGCGAGGCCGCGGCGCTCGACCGGCCGCTGGCCGAGGCCGGCCAGTTCGTGCTGCGCTACATCGGCCGGCTCCAGCTGTCGGCCCAGGCGCCCGCCAACTGGCTGCTGTCGCGCCACCCCGACGCCTACCTGTCCGCCTGCCTCGTGGAGGCGGCCCTGTGGGCCCAGGACGACGACCAGGCGGTGCGCTGGCAGGCCCGCTACGAGGCCTGCGTCCAGTCCGTCCGCCACGCCGAAACCGCCAGCCGCCGCATCCCCCTCAGACCCGAACCCGCCGCCTGCGATGGCGGGTGGATACGTTAGGAAATCTCATGTCTGAACGTTCGATAGGCTCCGTTGCCGGAGCCCGCACCGCCACTGAAGTCGTCTTCGTTGACCCCGCAACAGGCGAGCCTGGATTCCCGGCAGGGGCAGGCAGCACTGCGCGAGAGGTCCAAGGGAACACCGCATCCAACGCCGCTGATGTTGGAAAGCCTGTAAAGGCGGGCGGTGTGTACCAAGGCACAGACCCCGCAGGCCTTGTGCCGGGGCAGAGGGGCGATCTCACACTCGACGCAAACTTCAATTTGCGGACGAAGCTCGTCGGGAACGCTGTAGCTGCTGTCGACGGTGCCTCCAACGGGCTCACGTTCGTTTCCGGGCACAACTCGAACGGAACAAGCGATTCTGGTCGCCCGCTCGGGGTCGGGGCGTTTGTATTCAATGGGACTTCTTGGGATCGGAGTCGCGGCGACGCGAACGGAACGGTTGTAACTCCGCATGCGCTTGCCGCTTCGAGGTGGTCTTACGCTGGCGTCTCCGGAGGCATCACGACGACCAGCGATGTGACCCTCATCGCAGCGGGCGGGACGTCTGTTCGCAACTACCTTTCCGCGCTTCAGTATATCAACACCTCCGCCGTCGCGTCTGAGATCGTCGTGAAAGAGGGAAGCACGGTCCTGTGGCGGGGGTACGCACCGGCAGCAATGACCCAAGCTGAGAAAATAATGTTTGAGGTCCCGCTACGGGCAGCCCCCAATACACCTCTCACCGTCGCGTTGCTTACGACTGCAACGGCAACGATTGTTTCTGCTCAGGGTTTCCGAGGCGTCTAAGCAAATGATCTAAAGGGCGTTCGATAGCGAGATACAGCAAATGGCCGACAACGACGCAGATCAGGACACTTAGCGCCATCGCCATCAAGCCATGCGGAAGCACTTTGCCTAAGCCGGCTAAGACCAGCGGGTGGATCAGATAAAGCGAGTAGGAACTGTTCCCTAACTCGACGCCGAAACGAGGGACAACGAGAGTTCTCGATCGTTCCCACAGAACGACGCCGGCGACCAAGAGCGCGCCAGGTATTCCCCAGAAGACCACGCGAGTTAGCTCGTTGACGTCCAGGCCTGAGACGACAACTGCGCCGACGGCCCCCAGTGCAAACGCAGCGGCACCCCAGCCCTGGGACGCCAGCCGCCATCTGCTAACTGCCCATCCGATCAGGCAACCAGCCAAGAACTCGAGCATCATCACGCTTGTGTAGGTTTCGAAAGCGATGCCGCCTTCGAAGGTAAAGCCAGCGATGACGCAAAGAAGTAGGGTAACTGAGATCGCTAGAATCCGCGTGGGTACTGGCAAGAAGAGCGCGATGGCAAACAAGAGGTAGAACCACATCTCCATGTTTAAGGACCAGCCGACGAATACGACGGGGTGATGTGATCCTGTCAGCGGGTTGGATGCCGGCAGGAATAGAAACGATGCGAGAGTGTGCCCGACGTCCAATTTATTGGAGCCAAAGGCCCAAGGGATGAGGACGAGGAGGCCGACCATGCACAGCGTTACTAGCCAGTACATGGGTACAATTCTGCGGAGACGGTTCCAGGCGAATGACCGCGCTGATGCCATCCCACGTGGAAGGTCCAGGGAAGTGTGGACCATTATAAAACCTGAGATGACAAAGAAGATGTCCACGCCCATCTGCCCCCAAGCAGCGGTCGTACCGCCCACAGTAATCGCGGCATGAAAGATCACTACGATTAGGGCGGCTATCGCGCGCAACAGCTGAATACTGCTGATTTTCAGCCGAGGCGTCTCAATCGTCATTTCTGCTGTGGGTCCAGGCGGGGGGATGAGACGGGCTTGAGTCAGAGCACGTCGAGCGTTGGCCTTCTACGGCGTTTGCACCGCTCCTGTCAGCCTTGGCTGTGGAGTCACGGCAGCGACCGTGAGGATACTCGGCTACTAGAGCTCGTCAGTCGGAGCGACTTTCTTGGCGCGTAAGGCAGGCGCGGTCGGAGCCGCGCGGGTAGAGGTGCGGCGCTTCTGGCGTTTCCACGCCTGAACGGCGTTCGGCAGAAAAATGAGGCCGGCGGCGAGTGTGGCACCTACGACCAGGATGGCGAGCTCAAGCATTTGAAGAATCTATGCACGGCCGACACTCAAAAACCAGCGTTCTGCGATTGCAGTTCGCTTTAGCGCCTTGTGTTGGTTGTGCTTTGGTCCGGGCGCTCAGGAGGGCGGGCGGCGGCGTTCGGCCTGCTGCATGGCGGGCAGGTAGACGAACAGCGATCCGATCGCCACGCCCATGGCCAGGATGGTCAGTTCGAGCATTCGACAGCGTCCTTCCGTTCGAACGCGCCCCTCGACCTGAGAGCGCGCGGCGGGGCGAAAGGTTCACCGGGGAGACGACGATGGCGCGACACCTGATCGAGGGCGAGGTGCTGGCGGTGGCCGTGGACGGCGCGCCGGTGGGGATCCGCCGGCGGCTGAACCTGGCGGCCGGCGCCGGGGTGACCCTGGCGGGGTCCGACAATCCGGGCGAGGGCCGCATCGACGTGACCGTCTCCGCCGCCGGCGGGGGCGCGGGCGTGGCCTCGTTCAACGGCCGTGACGGGGCGGTGACCCTTCAGGCCGCGGACGTGGAGGGCGCGCTCGACGGCGTGGGCTTCGGCGCCTCGGAGGTGCGCGTCGGCGGGACGCGGGTGCTCGGCCCCCGCCAGCCCGACATCCCCGACGCCACCGGCGCCGACGCGGTGACAAGGTTCAACGCCCTGCTGGCCGCCCTGAGGGCGCACGGGCTGATCGGGTAGGGGGGTGCTCTCTCGTCATCGGAGCTGGGCGGCGACCGCTTCGGGGAAGGAAGAGGAGCCACGAAAAACACGAAACGGCCCCTGCGGGGCCGGCACGAACGTACGCCGGCCAGGTGGGCGGCTGGTTATATCGACGCGCCGTGGGCGCGTCAGTCCAATTGGCCCTCCGGCCTTATCAGGAAAGCGTTCGTGTCGCCGCCCACAGGGCGGCGTTTCGTGTGGTTCGTGGCTCCCGCCGAAGGCGGCTCTTCTGCCCCGTTCAGACCCACATCCGTGATCCCCGGACTCGTTCCGGGGATGACGGGCGGAAGGAAGAAGAGAACCACGAAAAGCACGAAACGGCCCCTGCGGGGCCGGCACGAACGTTCGCCGGCCAGGTCGGGATCGCTGGTCTGTCGACGCGCCTCGGGCGCGTCAGTTCATTCGGAGCCCGCGTATCGGACCAGCGTTCGTGTCGCCGCCCACAGGGCGGCGTTTCGTGTGGTTCGTGGCTCCCGCCGAAGGCGGCTTGCTTCCATTCCTCTCCACCTCCGGCGTGGACCTGCGCGCTGACGCGCTCCGGCACGCCGGTCCGTCCTCCTCATCCGAGGAGGAAACACAAAGGAAATCCACACATGCCGACGACGACCAACCATGGCCTCCTGCTGCCCGCCGTGGGGGCGGATGCGGACAGTTGGGGGGCGAAGCTGAATGCGGCGCTGGAGGCGGCGGACGGGCTGTTCCTGCCGCGCTCGGGCGCGATGACGGCCGGCGCCTTCAGCCCCCTGCCGATGACGGGCGTCCTGGTCTGCGCCACGCCCGCGGCGGGCCCCGAGGGCGGGGCGTCGATCCGCCTGCCGCACGGCGAGGCGCCGACCGACACGCTGGCCGACGGCGACCTTTGGACCACCGAGGCGGGCGTGTTCGCGCGCATCGCCGGAGCCACGGTCGGGCCGCTGGCCCAGGCGGGCGGGGCGGTGACCATCAACAACGACAACTGGTCCGGCGCCGACCTGGCGCTGGCCAACGGCGGCACCGGCGCCTCGACGGCGGCGGACGCGCGGACCAACCTGGGGCTGGGGCCGCTGGCCACGAAGGCCGGGGTCAGCAACGCCGACTGGTCCGGCGCAGACCTGGCGATCGAGAACGGCGGCACCGGCGCCTCCAGCGCCCCCGCCGCGCGCGCCAACCTCGGCCTCGCGGCCCTGGCGGTGAAGGCGACGGTGGGCACGGCCGAGATCGACAACGACAGCGTCACCAACGGCAAGCTGGCCAACATGGCGAGCGGCCGCATCAAGGGCCGCGCCTCGTCCGGAAGCGGGGACCCCGAGGACCTGACCGCGGCGGAGGCGCTGGCGGTGCTGGGGCTGTCGGGAAAGCTCGCCTCGGCCTGGGCCCAGGCCAGCCTGACGCTGGGCGCCATCACCGGTCAGAGCGGCCACAACGGGACGCTGTCGGTGCTGGGGACCGGCGAGCTGCGACTGAGCTTCGGGACGGCCATGAGCTCGGCCGACTATGGCGTCATCGCCTGCGCCACGCGCACCGCGGGCGGGGGCGACGTGGCCATCTGCACCTATCACTCGCGCACCACGACGAAGGTGGACCTGCGCGTCGAGACCAACGGCGGCTCGGCCGTGGCGCCGACGAGCCTGTCGGTCATGGTCTTCGGGCCGGCCTGATGTACGTCGAACTGGAGATCCCGCCGGGCGTCTTCGCCAACGGCACGGCGCGCCAGGCCAGGGGGCGATGGCGGATGTCGAACCTGGTGCGCTGGCCCAACGGACCGGACCTGCAGCCGGTGGGCGGCTGGCGTCCCAAATCGCAGGGCCTCGTGCCCGGCCGGGCGCGCGCGGCGATCTGCTGGCGCGACAACGCCGCCGGCCGCTGGATGGCCGTGGGCGCCCACCTGGGCCTGCACGTAATGACGCCGTCGGGCGTGCTGCACGACATCACGCCCGCGGGCTTCGTCGCCGGCGCCGCCGACGCGGAACAGGGCGCGGGCTACGGCGCCGGAGTGTACGGGACGGCGCCCGCCTACGGCACGCCGAGGCCCGACGCGGGCGGGGTGATCCCGGCGGCGGTGTGGACGCTCGACACCTGGGGCCAGCACCTGGCCGGCTGCTGCGAGGGCGACGGGAAGCTTTATCTGTGGACGCTGGACGAGGGGACGGCGGCCCAGCCGATCGCCGGCGCGCCGACGGGCTGCCGCGGGCTGGTGGTGACGGCCGAGAACTTCATCTTCGCGCTGGGCGACCGGCGCGTGTCCTGGTGCGACCAGGCCGACGAAACGAGCTGGGCGCCCGGGCCGACCAACCAGGCCGGCGACCTCGACCTGCAGACCACGGGGGTCCTCATGTGCGGCCGCCGTGTGCGCGGGGCGACGCTGGTGTTCTCGGATGTGGACGTGTGGGCGGCCCAGTACCTGGGCGGCGTCGCGGTCTATGGCTTCCAGCGCGTGGGGACCGACTGCGGCGTGCTGTCGAAGGGCTGCGCCGTGTCGCTGGACGCGCGGGCCGTGTGGATGGGGAAGGGGGCCTTCTTCACCTTCAACGGCGGGGCGGTCGAGGACCTGTCCTGCGAGGTGGCCGACCACGTGTTCGGCGACCTGAACATGCTGCAGGCGTCGAAGGTCAGCGCCTGGCACAACACCGAGCACGGCGAGATCTGGTGGCACTACCCGTCCGCCGGCTCGACCGAAAACGACCGCTACGTCGCCTGGAGCTACCGCACCGGGAAGTGGGCGGCAGGCGAGCTGGCGCGCACCTGCGGGGCGCCGGCGGGGGTGTTCCGCCATCCGCTGCTGGTCGCGCCCGACGGCCAGGTGTTCGAGCACGAGGTGGGCTGGGACTGGGAGGGGGCCATGCCCTTCGCCCGGTCCGCGCCGCTGGAGCTGGGCGCCGGCGACCGGGTGGCGACGGTGGCGGCCCTGGTCGGCGACGAGAAGACGGCCGGGTCGGCGCAGGCGCGCTTCTTCACCCGCGACTTTCCGAACGGCGACGAGACGGCGTTCGGCCCCTATCCGCTGGGGGCGGTACCCGTCGACGTGCGCTTCACCGCCCGCCAGCTCGAGACGCAGGTCGAGTTCACCGCCCCCGCCGACAGCCGGGTGGGGGTGATGCGCCTGGACCTGAAGCCGGCGGGGCGGCGGTGACCTTCTCCTTCCCTCCTCGGAGGGAAGGAGGGCCCCGCGCATCGGAGGCGCGGCAGCGCCGGAGATCCTTGCGCGGGAGGAAGAGTGGCATGCGCGAAGCGCACTCTCTTCCGCCGTCGCTGGCGGGCTTGCGCCCGCTACCACTCTTCCTCCGGCGTGGGCCTGCGCGGCTGGCGCCGCTCCGGCACGCCGGGACCTCCTTCCCTCCAAGGAGGGAAGGAAGAAAGGACACCCCATGCTTACGCTCCCCCGCGCCGCGCGGGCCTATGACCCGGCGGCGGAGCAGTCGGTGCGCGGCCTGATCGAGGCGGCCGATCGCGACAACCTCAAGCGCGGCCGCGACCTGGACCTGGGGGCGCCGGCCGCCGGCCTCATCCTGGTCAGCCCTGGCGGCTCCCGCTTCCGCCTCACCGTAGGCGACGACGGCGCGCTGGAAACGGCGGCGCTGTGAGACTTCGGAGGAATGACACATGCCCCAAAGGCGAAAGCGAGACTGGATCGACTATCTGCTTCTGGCCGCACCAGGGGGTGCAGCCGGAAATCCGCCGCTCACAGCCGCAGAAGACGGATGCGCGGCGAACCGCCGACGTCCGGCCGGCTTTCCAAGGACAGACGGCCGCCTTGCCGTACAATCCCTTCCGGCCGCCACTCGGCTCGGAACGAACGAGGCCCACTGGTCTGCTGGACGTCAGGCCGCCCGACCAGACACCCAAGCCGCCCCCACCGAGGAGCGAACGCTATCAATTGGGTCTCCTGTCGGAGCAGTTTGAGTCCGGCGGCCGGGGCGTGGGCACTGTTTCCTCCGGTCGCGCCCATGGCGGGCGGCCCGATCCAGGCGGCGTATCGTACGGACCTTGGCAACTGGCCAGTAATCGGGGAATGCCGGCGGCCTTCCTGCAAGCCGAAGGGCGTCGTTGGGCGCCGCTATTCCAGCACCAGAAGCCAGGTTCGCCTGAATTTTCAGCTACGTGGCGGATGGTCGCCGCGTTGGATCCGGAGTCTTTCTGGCGCGCCCAACACGACTTCGTCCGGCGCGAGAACTATGAGCCACTCTTGAGACGCCTCAACCGGGCGACGGGGCTCGACTTGTCCCGGCTGTCGGGGACGCTCCAGGAGGCGCTATGGTCTACGGCCATCCAGCATGGGCCTTACCGAAGGATCATCGATGATGCAGTCCTAGCTTGGAGCCGTCAGCCGGAAGGACAGCGATCGGAAGCCGATCTATTGCGCCAAATCTACATCGCGCGCGGCGCCGCCTACGATCCGGACGCCAGACGCTACCGGGCAGAAGGCCATGCTGCGCAGGGATACTATGCGCTTGAGCGGCTGGGCCGAGGCGACCAGCCTTGACGCAGTATCCGGGGGCGTGGAACATATAGCGAACAGGGGGAGGCGGGATGAGACGGTCTCTGTTAGCTGGCTATGCGGCGTTCCTCGCGCTGGGTGTCTCCGCTTGCGATCGCTCCCTCGCTGATCGGGCGGAGGAATTGGGGCCCGCGCCAGCTGTTCCGGTCAAGTATCCTTCTCAGATACTTCAAAGCCAGAGCGCGCCGGCGCCGGATACTGCGGACGAGGTTCCGCCCGAACCGAGGCGCCCGCGGGGGCGTCATGTTCCCCCGGACGTGAACGCTCCGGTCAAGGGTCGCTCGCGCGCCGAGCTGGCGCGCCTGGCCTTCAATCCTGCAGGCGTTTATCGCCGCGAGCGGCCGGACGGCGTGTTGAGGATAAGATCGTATGGCGAGCACTGGGACGCCTACATCGTAGGCGAAGCTGAGGATGGGGGCGCTGCCACGCCGACGACCTGCGAGATCTATGTCCAGGGCTATCTGAGAGGAAAGATGCTGGTCGCTGAAGCTGCGCCTTTCCGGTCCAAGTATACCGACATCGCGAAAGAGGATCTGGAGGACTTTGACGGCCTGGTCGTCATCGCCTTTGACGACGAGGGCGCGGAGGTCCTCGAACAGTACAGCGACGACAGCTGCGGCATTGGCTCCGATCTCAACGGCTACTATCGCAAACAATAGCATCGTACGCCGACGCCGACCCCGGCCTCGGCGGCGGCCGAAGCGGCATTCAGGTGCAGCCGGCTTGTCCGCCCCCGCGTGCAAGGCGCTCAGGACATGACGCGTCTTCCCTGAGAGAGACTCCAATGCCCTCAACGACCGCCGGCGCGCTTCGCGCCGAGTGGCGACGCTGCGCGCCCTGGCTCGCGGCGGCGCTCGATGGATCGCATGCGCTGGACGACGTCTGGGAAGGCGTCGCGGCCGGTGAGTTCCACTTCTGGCCGGGCGTGCGCTCGGCCGCCGTCGGCGAGCTCGTCCAGCACCCGCGCCGGCGCGACTACCACGTGTGGCTGGCCGGCGGGGACCTTTCCGAACTGATCGAGATGGAGCGCGCGGCCTGCGCGTTCGCGCGGGCGCTGGGCTGCGACCGCATCACCATTAACGGGCGCAAGGGCTGGGCCCGCGCGCTGAAGGATTACCGGCCGCTCTACGTGGCCCTGGCGAAGGATCTGACATGAGCAGCAAGTCGAAGACCAAGAGCAGGAACACCCAGACGCTGAACCCCTGGGCGCAGCAGCAGTACGAGACCCTGTCGCAGGGCATCCTCGGCATCGCCAACCAGCCGGCGACGCCCTACGACGGGCCGCTTAGCGCCGGCGCCGACCCGCTGCAGCAGCAGGCCCAGGCGCTGGCGCAGCAGAACCTGGGGCTCGGGCGCGACACGGTGGCCGGCGCCATCGCCGCGGCGCAGGCGGCGGGCGGCCATACGCCCATGAACGTGCAGGGGGGTTCGCTGAACGGTTACGACCTCGGCGGCTACATGAACCCGTACCTGGACCGGGTGGCGGGCGGCTGGATGGAGGGGCTGGACCGCGGCCGGGCCATGGCGCTGAACAGCCAGGCCGGGGACCTGACGCGGCAGGGCGCCTTCGGCGGCTCCCGCCACGGGGTGGCCGACAGCCTGACCAACGAGGCCTATCTGCGCGAGGCGTCCCAGGGGCTGAACAACATCTACTCCCAGGGCTTCCAGAACGCCCAGGCCGCCGCTCAGGCCGACCTCGCGCGCAGCCTGCAGGCGCAGACGGCGAACCAGCAGGCGGGTCTCCAGAACGCCCAGCTCGGACTTTCGGCCGCGGGCATGCTGGGCCAGCTCGGCCAGCAGCAGCAACAGATGGGCGCCGCGGACGCGACCCTGCTCAACCAGTTCGGGACCCAGAACCAGGCCTATTCGCAGCACGCCATGGACGCCGCCTACCACGAGTTCCTGCGCCAGCAGCAGCACGCGATGCAGCAGGCGGCCCTGATGCAGGGCGTGCTGAACGCCACGCCCTGGCCGATGAACTCCACCGGCCGCCAGACCACCAGCAGCTTCAATCCGCTGGGATGGGTCCAGACCTTCTACCCGGGGTGATCGGCATGAACGACATCGACTGGATCGCCATGCTCGGCATGGCGGTGACGCTGCTGCTCAACCTGGCGGGCTATCTCGTCGCCTGGGGCGTGCTGAAGGGCACGGTGAAGTCCCTGGGCGACCGGGTCGGCTCGCTGGAGGACGACTCCGGAGCCGCCGCCGACCTGCGGGTGCAGGTGGCGCGGGTGGAGACGCGGCTCGACGCCCTGCTGGAGCAGTTCCGCGACCTCAACGCCGCCATCCGCTGGATGCGCGCCGACACCCCAGCGCTCGAGCCCGGCCCCCTGCCGGGGGTGGCGGGGCCGAGGCGGGGGCGGGCGTCGTGAAGCCGCCGCCGCTGAAACAGTGGAAGGCGGTCGCCGATGTCGTGCGCGACTGGGCGGCGCTGCTCTACACGCCGGTGCTGACGGCCTACGCGGTGTGGGTGACGGCCATGGTGGCCTGGGCCTATCCGTGGGCGCCCGCGACCGAGGGCAAGCGTCTGGACGTCCTGGGCGCGGCGCTTATCGGCGCGCTCGTCCTGATCGGGCTGGGCACCCTGTTCTACCAGCGGCGGCCGCCGCCCCACATCCGCGCCCGGCTGCCCGCCGCCGAGCTCGAGATCTCTTCCGGCAGGGCTCCAGACGCGGGGAGGCCCGCGCCGGAGGGGAGGGAGAGTGGGCGACGCGGGCCTGGGTCTCGCGCCGGCGTCGGGACCGGCGCGCCTTCATAACCGGCGCGCGGCGGCGACTGTTCCCAGACGCGAAAAAGGCCCGCGCACGCGGCGCGGGCCAAAGTCGGGGAAGTCTCGCACTCGAGCCGCCGGACAAGGGATACGGCGGCGCTGGATAGAACCGCTGCGCCCCGCTTGCGTTCCCGCCGCCACGCTTTTTCGGCCGCGCCCCCGAGCGCGGCTTTTTTCATTGGAGCCATCACATGCCGCTCGACGACCGAGCCGAACGAAACCTGTCCGGCGTGCACCCCGACCTGCAGCGCGTGGTCCGCCACGCCGCGGGCCTGACGGAGGTGGATTTCACCGTCACCGAGGGTCTGCGCAGCGCCGAGCGCCAGAAGCGACTGTTCGCCGCCGGGGCCACGCGCACCCTGCGTTCCCGGCACCTGACCGGCCACGCGGTCGACCTAGCCGCGCGCGTCGCGGGCGAGGTGCGCTGGGACTGGCCGCTCTACGCCCGGCTGGCGCAGGGGATGAAGGCCGCGGCCGATGAACTGGGGATCGCCCTGGTCTGGGGCGGCGACTGGAAGCGCTTCCGCGACGGGCCGCACTTCGAGCTGTCGCGGGAGGCCTATCCGTGACCGCGTCCCTGATCTGGACCGTCGTGGCTACGCGCGCCGGCCGGATCGCCGTAGGCGGCCTGGCCGTGCTGTGTAGCGGCGCGCTCCTGGGGAGCTGCGTCTCGCGGGCCGCCTCGAACGCCCGCATCGATCGCCTCGATCAGGAGCGTGATCGCTGGCAGGCCTCGGCTGAAGACTGGCGGCGCGCCTTCCACGAGAGCGAGACCCTGCGGGCGGGCGAGGTGCGCACGGCCGGCGAGGCCGCGGCCGCCCTCCAGGCCGCCTGCGAGGGACGGGTGCGCGCCGCGCGCCGCTCGGCGCAGGCCATCGAAACCATCGTCACCCAGGAGACGCCCCGTGATGCGAACGGCTGCCCTGATCGTCGCCTTGTGCCTGTCGAGCGGCTGCGCGACGCGCTCTCTCCCGGCGCCTGAAAGGGCCGCGCCGTCGGCGTGCGATCCCTGGCTTCTGCTGGAACCGTCGCCGGAGCCGCAGGTGAGGGGCGGCATCGTCCAGCCCGCCGACGCGGCCGAACGCGCCGCCGTCGCCGCCTTCCTGGAAGGGGAGGCCGAGGCGCGCGCCTGGGGCCGGGAAGGATGGGCCCGGGCCGCTCGGGCCGGGGCGGCCTGCCTGGAGCGAGTGCCTATTCGGCGGGAGGAACCACGACCTCGTCGCTGATGCCCGTATCGGACGGTGCCGGCGCCGGTTCGCGCACGACCACCGTAGTCGGGGTGCTGGCGGCGCTTTCGGCGGCGCTGGCCGCGCGCGCGGCGGG
>JAEZEZ010000014.1 GCA_023432855.1 Pseudomonadota bacterium
GTCGTCCCCGCCGGCGCCAACTGCACCTTCACGCCGGGCAACGGCAGCGTCGTCGCCCTGGATCCGGACTTCGAAATCCCGAGCGCCTGGAAATACAACCTGACGATCGCGCGGGACTTCTATCTCCCGCTGGTCGAGGACTTCCGCCTGCAGGCCGACGTCCTGTACAACGACTTCGAGAACGCCCTCTACTACACGGACCTGCTGGCCACGCAGATCGGCACGGCTCCCGACGGGCGTCCGGTCTACTCGCACCCGGCCGGCCCCGTCGTGTTCGACCTGATGCTGACCAACCTCGAGGAAGGCGGCTCGTCGCTCTCGACCGCCTTCACGGCGCAGAAGGACTGGGACGACGGCGTCTTCCGCGGCCTGGATATCCGGGCGAGCTATACCTACACGGAAGCCGAAGACGGCAACCCGATGACCAGCTCGCAGCCGGACTCGTCGTATGTCCGCTTCGCCTCGACGGATCACAACAATCCGGTGCTGGCGACCTCGGACTACGAAGTGCGTCACCGGTTCTCGGTCAACGCCCACTGGGCCCGCGAGCTGTTCGGCGACAACGAGACCTCGGTGAACCTGTTCGTTCAGCGCCGGTCGGGCCTGCCCTACTCGTTCGTCTATCACAACAGCCGTTCGGGCAGCTACGACAACGACTTCGGCAACGCCGTGCCGCAGTCCTACTCCGGCGCGCTGGGAACGGGGAACCACCTGTTCTACGTGCCCCAGGTGGACGCGACCACCGGTCTGGTCACCGCGACCAGCGACCCGCGGATCACCTACACCGGCATCAACATGGCGGACTTCAACGCCTTCCTGCAGAACACCGGCCTGATCAAATACGCCGGCTCGGCTGCGCCGCGGAACGCCTTCCGTTCGGCCGCCGTCACGACCGCGGACATCCGCCTGTCCCAGGAAGTGTCGGTGCCGTTCATGCCGCCCGGCAAGGTCAAGCTGTATATGGATATCGAGAACTTCGGTAACCTGATCAACGAGCGTTGGGGCGCTGTGGAACAGTATCCGTTCTACCGCGGCGTCGGCGCCGTCGTGCTGCAGTGTCAGGTCGCCGGTCTGCCGGCGTCGTGCGCGGCTCCGAACGCGGTGTTCAACTACTCCCAGCTGCAGACGCCGAACCTGGCTCTCGGCGCCCAGCCCGACGACCGTCTGGCCGGCGAGGCCCGTCGGCCCAGCAGCCAGCTGCCGGCCTCGACCTGGCAGATCAAGGTGGGTGCGCGCTTCGAGTTCTAGGACCCGAAGACAGCAAAATGGAATGGAGGCGGCCCGGAGACGGGTCGCCTCTTTTCGTTTCGGAAGCCGTGTCGCCGCCGGTCCGTTGAAGTTCGTGCGATGAGCGCCTATCTGGCGCGGTTCGCCCGCCGCCCGAGGACCGCCCGCCCATGACCACGCCCGTACCCGCCGAATGGTCGCCACACCGCGCCATGTGGGTCGGCTGGCCGAGCCACGGCGAGCTGTGGGAGGAAAACCTGGCACCGGCGCAGGCCGAGGTCGAGGCTCTCGTGCTCGCCCTCGCCGGTCCGGGCCGCGAACAGGTCAGGCTTCTTGTCGGAAAGCAGGCGGCCCTGGCGGACGCGCAGGCGCGCTTCGCCGACGTGGAGGGCGTCGAGGTCGTCGACGGCCTTTTCGGCGACATCTGGCTGCGCGACACCGGCCCGATCTTCGTCAAGGACGGCGATCGCGACATGGCCGTCGGCTTCCGGTTCAACGGCTGGGGCGGCAAGTACGAGCTGCCCCACGACGACGAGGTGGCCGAGCAGATCGCGGCCGCCGCGGGTGCGCCGCTGGATCGCCACGATGTCGTCCTCGAAGGAGGCGCCCTGGATCACGATGGCTTCGGCACCGTGCTGACCACGCGCCAGTGCCTGCTCAATCCCAACCGCAATCGCGACTGGGTGGAGCGGACGGCCGAAGAGGCGCTGGCGGCGGCCCTGGGCGCGCGCAAGACCCTCTGGCTCGGCGACGGCCTGGAGAACGACCACACCGACGGCCACGTCGACAACCTGGCGCGCTTCGTCGCCCCGGGCGTGGTCGCCTGCCCGGTGTCCTGGGGCCTCAAGGACCCGAACGCCGCCGTCTACGATGAAACCGCCCGGATGCTGACGGGGATGACCGACGCACGCGGTTCGGCCCTGCAGGTGGTGCGCGTCCCCTCGCCGGGGCTGGTGGACAACGACGAGGGGCGCATCGTGCCGGCCAGCCACATGAACTTCCTGATCGCCAACGGCGCGGTCATCGTCCCCACCTACGGCGACGCCCAGGCCGGACGCATGGCGGTCGAGGCCCTGAAGAGCGTCTATCCCGAACGGCAGGTGATCGGCCTGCCGTCCTCCGCCATCCTCACCGGCGGCGGTTCGTTCCACTGCATCACCCAACAGGAGCCTGCCTGATGGCCCGTACCATCACCGTCGCCGCCCTGCAGTCCTCGTACGGCGAGGATATGCAGGCCAACATCGCGCGCACGGAAGAGCTGGTGCGCGAGGCCGCCGGCAAGGGCGCCCAGGCGATCCTGCCGTCCGAGCTGTTCCAGGGCCCCTACTTCTGCGTCTCCCAGGAGGAGCGTTGGTTCGCCACGGCCTTTCCGTGGCGCGAGCACCCCTGCGTGCTGGCCATGGCGCCGCTGGCGAAGGAGCTGGGTGTCGCCATCCCGGTCTCGATCTTCGAGCGCGAGGGGCCGCACTACTTCAACAGCCTGGTGATGATCGACGCCGACGGGGAGCCGCTGGGCGTCTATCGCAAGAGCCACATCCCGGACGGGCCGGGCTATCAGGAAAAGTATTACTTCCGCCCCGGCGACACCGGCTTTCGGGTCTGGAACACGAAGCACGGGCGGCTGGGCGTCGGCATCTGCTGGGACCAGTGGTACCCGGAGACCGCGCGGGCGATGATGCTGCAGGGCGCCGAGGTGCTCTTCTACCCGACCGCCATCGGCTCGGAGCCTCACGACAAGGAGCTGGACACCGCCGATCCCTGGCGGCGCGCCATGCAGGGGCACGCGGTGTCGAATGTCGTCCCGGTCGTGGGCGCCAACCGCACGGGCTACGAGGCCGTGACCGAGGTGGGCCAGAAGTTCTACGGCTCGAGCTTCATCGCCGACCATCGCGGCGACCTCGTCGAGGCGTTCGGGCGCGACGAGGAAGGCGTGCTCGTGCACACCTTCGACCTCGACTACATCGATCGTCACCGCGCCGCCTGGGGCTTTTTCCGCGACCGGCGGACAGACCTCTACGGCGCCCTGGTCGACCCGCGCCCGGCCTGAGGCGTCAGCCGCAGCCCGACGGCCTGGGCGCGGCGGCGATCTCCGCCCGCGCCGCCTTCACGTCGGCCTCGTACTCGGGGCTCGACTGCAGCCGCGCATAGATCGCCGCGCCCAGCCGCTCGCCCGCCAGGACGTCGGTCGGATAGTGGACCCGGCAGACCTGGCGGCTTTCGGTGAAGACCCGGCTGCGCGCCATCACCTGGGTCGCCCGCGCGGGCGCCGCCTCGGCCAGCACCAGCCCCCACAGCCAGCCCACCGTGGCGTGACCCGACGGGTAGGTGAAGGAGGAGCTGGCGCGCCGCTCGGCCGGGATGTCCAGGCAGACCGGCGCGGAAGGATCATCGGCGGCGAACGGGCGAGGGCGGCGGTAGGTGGTCTTGGCGACCTCCGAGATTTCCCCCGCGTCGCGCAGGGTGCGCTCGAGCAGACGCGCCAGGGCCGGCGCCGTGTCCGGTCCCACCTCGGCGTCGAGCGCACAGGCGTAGCGCTTCATCACGGCGGTCGTCTTGATGTCGTCATCGGCCAGCGCCTCGCGCCAGCGGGGCGTGTCCACCCCGGCCGCCGCACTGCGGTAAGCCGTGACGTCGGCGGCCTCCGCGGCCGAACCCGCGGCCGGCGGCGGACCGACCACCGCGACGGCGTCCAGCGCATCCTTCGCCAGATAGCCGTGCGGCCCGTCCGCGGCCGCCCCGCCCATGGCCAGGCCCGCGATGAGGACGGCAAGCGCCGTCCGGTTCAGCAAGCGCATCCAGCGTCTCCCCCGTTGCGCAGACCATAACCGCGCCCGACGCCTGTGCGATAGCGCCGGGCCGCGGGTTCTTGCCACCCCGATCGAACCAGCACACGATTCCGGACGGACCGCGGGACCCCCGCGCATGCGGCGCGTGGCGGGGGGCTTGGAGGATCGGCCGTGAACGGGTCCGGGGCGATGCCACGCCGCGGGTCAATTCGCAGTTCCGGCGCAGCGTCTTCCCTGCTGCGGTTCCCTGTTCCGAGACCGGAATTCCCTGTTCCGGTTTCCCTGTTATTCCCTGTTCCGGGCCTCGCTCCTGGGCGCTTCAGTCCACTGCCGGAAAAGGGTTTGCGTACACCCCGCCGGCGCCGCGAATTTTTTTCCGCGGCGCCGGATCAGGGAAAGGGGAAGTTGGAGGACGAGAAAAGGAGTCCACGAAAAACACGAAAAGCACGAACGGGGTCGCGCTTCCGGTGGGCTTTCCGCCGGCCCCGGCGCCCCCTGGATTGATGTCCACGAAAAACACGGAAAGCGCGGAAGACTGACGCGCCGCAGGCGCGTCGATGAGTTCGTCCCCGTGACGCAGCCGAGACTTGTGAGCCCACCCGTCCGTGCTTTTCGTGTTTTTCGTGGACCGCCGAAGGCGTCCTTCTTCCGTGCCTTCCGTGTTTTCCGTGGACTCGCCGAAGCCGCTCTTCGTCGGCGAGTCCATGGAAGCCGAACGAGCGGCGTCGGTGCGGGCCGGCCTCAGCCGTAGCGGCCGGTGATGTAATCCAGGGTCTGGGTGTTGGAGGGGTTGGTGAAGATGGTTTCGGTGTCGCCGAACTCCACAAGCCGGCCCAGGTGCATGAAGGCGGTGTAGTCCGACACGCGGCTGGCCTGGTGCATGTTGTGGGTGACGATGACGATGGTCACCGTCTTCTCGAGCTGCTCCAGCAGTTCCTCGATCTTGGCCGTGGCGATGGGATCGAGCGCCGAGGTCGGTTCGTCCAGCAGCAGGATGCGCGGTTCGGGCGCCAGGGCGCGGGCGATGCACAGGCGCTGCTGCTGTCCGCCGGAGAGCGCGTAGGCGTTCTGGTTCAGCCGGTCGCGGACCTCTTCCCAGAGGGCGGCCTGCTGCAGCGCCGCCTCGACCCGGTCGGCGATCTCGGTCTTGTTGCGCAGGCCGCGCACCTTCAGGCCCGCGGCGACGTTCTCGAAGATCGACTTGGGGAAGGGGTTCGGCTTCTGGAACACCATGCCGACCTGCAGGCGCACCAGGATCGGGTTCAGGCTCTTGGCGACCAGGTTCACATGGTCGGGCAGGATGTCGATGGCGCCCTCGTAGCGCGACCCGGGATACAGGTCGTGCATGCGGTTGAAGCATCGCAGCAGGGTGCTCTTGCCGCAGCCGGACGGGCCGATGATGGCCGTCACCTTGCGGTCCGCGATGGGCATGTTGACCGAGTGCAGGGCGCGGAACGAGCCGTACCAGAAGCTGAGGTCCGAAACGCGGGCGCGCAGCTGGTCTTCCGGCGGCATGCGGCCGGCCGGCGCGCCCGTGGCGGTGTGTTCGGCGGCGTGTCGTGCGTCCACGGCGAGGTCTCCGGCAGGGGTAAGTTCGGTCATCGGACGAGGTTCCGGCGCAGGCGGTAGCGGATCCAGATGGCGATGCTGTTCATGAGGATGGTCATGGCGAAGAGCACGATCCCGGTGGCGGCCGCGTTCACGTGGAACTCGGCCTGGGGCCGCGAGAGCCAGTTGAACATCTGGATCGGCATCACGGTGAAGGCCGAGTTCAGCCAGTCGAAGTTCAGGAACGGCGGATCGGACTGGACGGGCGAAGGCGGCAGGAAGGCGATGAAGGTCAGGGCGCCGATGGTGATGATGGGCGCCGTCTCCCCGATGGCGCGCGACAGGCCGACGATGGCGCCGGTGATGATCCCGGGCCGCGCCGAGGGCAGGACGTAATGCCAGACCATCTGCCACTGGTTGCAGCCCAGGCCGAAGGCGCTCTCGCGGATGCCCTGGGGCACCGAGCGGACGGCCTCACGGGTCGAGACGATGACGATCGGCAGAATGAGGAGCGCCAGCACCATGCCCGCCACCAGCACCGTCTCGCCAAGGCCCAGGGCGTAGACGAAAAGTCCCAGGGCCAGCAGGCCGTAGATGATGGAGGGGACGCCCGCGAGGTTGGAGACGTTGATCTCGATGATGTCCGTCAGCCAGTTCTTGGCCGCGTACTCCTCGAGATAGACCCCCGCCCCGACGCCCAGCGGGATGGCCAGGAAGGCGGTGACCAGCATCACCAGGCTGGTGCCCACCCACGCCGACAGGATCCCGGCCTGCGCCGGACGGCGCGAGGGGAAGCTGGTGAAGAAGTCGGGGCTCAGCCGGCCGATTCCGTCGACCACCAGGTCGGCGATGAGGGTGAACAGCAGACCGCCGACCAGCAGCATCACCACCACGCCGGCCACGGCGAAAACCACGTCCAGCCGCTGGTTGCCGCGGACATGGGCCGAGCCGGCCATGCTGAGCGCGAAGGCGGTTTCAGGCTTGTTCATGACCGGGCCCTCAATAGGCCTCCCGGAACTTCCGGCGCAGCCAGAAGCCCAGGAGGTTGAACAGCAGGGTGATGACGAACAGCACCAGGCCCACGGCGAAGATCGTCGAATAGACCAGCGAGCCATGCGGCAGGTCGCCCAGGCTCATCTGCACGATATAGGCGGTGATGGTGGCCGCCCCCTCGCGGGGGTCGCCGGTCAGGTTCGGGTTCTGGCCGGCGGCGATGGCCAGAACCATGGTCTCGCCGACGGCCCGGGCCATGGCCAGCAGGAAGGCCGCGGTGATGCCCGAGAAGGCCGCCGGAACCACGACGCTGAAGGCCACCTGCCAGCGCGACATGCCCAGTCCGAAGCCGCCCTCGCGCAGCGCCGCCGGCACCGCGCGCATCGCGTCCTCGCTGATGGAGACGATGTACGGCAGGATCATGATGCCCAGCACGATCCCCGGGACCAGCAGGTTGAATCCCGACAGGCCGGGGATGAACTTCTGGGCCAGCGGGGTCAGGAACAGCAGGGCGAAGTAGCCGAAGATCACGGTCGGGATGGCCGCCAGGATCTCCAGCACCGGCTTGACCGTCTCGCGCACGCCCGTGCGGGCGAACTCGCTGAGATACACGGCGAGGATGAGGCCGAGCGGCGTGGCCACCGCCATGGCGATGCCGGTGGCCCACAGGGTGGCGCTCAACAGCGGCAGCACCCCGTAGCGGGCGTTGGTGAAGACCGGCGTCCACTCCGTATCGGTCAGGAACAGGCCGATCGGAATCTCGCGGAAGAAGGGAATGGATTCCGAAACCAGGATCCAGACGATGGCGGTCGTCACCAGGATCGACAGGGAGGCGCAGAGGAACAGCACGACGCGCATCACGCGGTCGGCCACCGCCGCGCGACGGATCGCCGGCGAAGAAGCCAGCAGGCTGAAATCGGGGTTGCCTTGCGGCGGCGCTGCCATGGCGAACTCTCGAAAAACGGTTAGGCGGAGCCCGTCCTAGGCCGGGCTCCGCCTGAAAGTGAAGCGTTGATGGGCCAGAGGGCCGTCAGCTGGCGTCGCGCAGCAGTTCGTCGAGGGTGACGCCGACCTTCGAGCTGCCGCCGAAGTAGGTGCCCGTCTTGCGCGCGGTGAACTTGGCCGCCGCGCCGCTGTAGGCCTGGGTCGGCAGCGGGACGTAGCCCACCTCGGAAACCAGCGCTTCCGACTTCGCCGGGTCGAAGGCGAAGGCGATGAAGTCGCGCACGTGCTTCTTGTCGTCGGCGGCCTTCTTGCTGACGTAGAAGAAGAGCGGACGCGACAGCGGCTGGTAGCTGGCGTTGCGGGCCGCCTCGACCGACGGGGCGACGCAGGAGCCGTCGGCCTGGCGGATCGACACGGTCTTCACCTTGCCGGCGTTCTCGGCGACGTAGGCCAGGCCGAGGTAACCGATGGCGCCGCGGTCGCCGCCGACGCCCGTGATGGTCACGTTGTCGTCCTCCGTCGCGGTGTAGTCGCCGCGCGAGGCGCCTTCCTCGCCGTTGATGGCCTGGGTGTAGTAGTCGAAGGTTCCGGAGTCGGTGCCGGCGCCGAAGAGGGCCAGCTTCTGGTCAGGGAAGCCCGCCCGGACCTGGTTCCAGTTGCCGACCTTGCCCTGGGCGCCGGGCTCCCAGATGCGCTTCAGCTCCTCGACCGTCATGCAGTCGGCCCAGTTGTTGGCCGGATTGACGATGGTCGCCAGCGCGTCGAGCGCCACCGGAAGCTCGATGTATTCCACGCCGTTCTGGGCGCAGAGCTCCATCTCTTCCTTCTTGATCGGACGCGAGGCGCCGGAGATGTCCGTCTCGCCGCGGCAGAACTTCTTGAAGCCGCCGCCGGTGCCGGAGAGGCCGACCGTCACGCGGGTGCCCGTGGCGCCCTGGAATTCCTCGCCGAGGGCTTCGGAGATCGGGAAGACGGTGGAGGAGCCGTCGATCTGGACCACCGCATTGGGATCGCCGCCCGCCGCGCCCTTGGCGTCCTGCTTTTCTCCGTTCTGGCCGCAACCTGCGAGCAGGGCCGCAACGGCGGCCCCCCAGATCAACTTGTTCATCGTGGTCCCCAACCTGTGGTCGATCCGCCGAATTCGCGCGGCGTCGGGGGCCTTCTAGGAGCGGTGCGCAACAGGTTTGTGACAGTGCGACACAAACACGAACGCAGCCGGTCAGAACCCCGAGGTGACCTTGCCGCGCAGGCGCGTAAGCCGGCGCAGGCGCTTCCAGAAGCGGACGCGCTCCGGCTCGGGCTGGGGCTGGAGGTTGCGCACGAATTCCTCGGCCGAGGCGCGCCAGGAGAACTTCTCGGCATAGGCGCGCACCGCCTTGCGATCGAGCTCCAGCGCCTCATGGCAGGCGGCCAGCAGGTCGTCGTTCACCGCGCCCGCGCCCGATCCGGGGATGATGTCGATGGGCCCGGGCGCCGGATAGGCGGCGACCGGCGTGCCGGTGGCCATGGCCTCCAGGATCACGAGCCCGAAGGTGTCGGTAAGCGAGGGGAAGACGAAGACGTCCGCGTCGGCGAAGTGCGCCGCCAGGTCCTCGCCGAACCGGGCGCCGAGGAACTTCACGTCGGGATACTTGCGGGCCAGCTCCTCGCGGGCCGGACCATCGCCGACGACGACCTTGGTGCCCGGCAGGTCGAGGCGGACGAAGGCCTCGATGTTCTTCTCGACCGCCACGCGGCCGACGTTGAGCCAGATCGGCCGGGGCAGGTCGTCGTAGACCTTGGGCAAGTCCGGCCGGAACAGCTCGGTGTCGACGCCGCGCGACCATGGCGAGATGTTGCGGAAGCCGTGGCGCGTGAGTTCGTCGCGCATGGACGGGGTCGCCACCATCAGCCGGCCAGACGGCTTGTGGAACCAGCGCATATAGGCGTAGCCGGCCTGCACCGGCACCGGGAAACGGGCCGAAATGTATTCGGGAAACTTGGTGTGGTAGCTGGTCGTGAAGGGCAGCTTCCATTCCAGGCAGATGCGGCGCGCGGCCAGCCCGATCGGCCCTTCGGTTGAGATGTGGATGGCCTGCGGCTCGAAGGCGCGGAAACGTTCGCGCATCTCTTCGTAGGCGCCCAGCGCCAGCCGGATCTCCGGATAGGTCGGACAGGGGATGGTCTTGAACTGGTCCGGCGAGACCACCTCGACGTCGTGGCCCATCTCGCGGCATTCCGCCACGGTGCGGCTCAGGGTGCGGACAACTCCATTGACCTGGGGCTCCCAGGCGTCCGTAGCCAACAGTATCCGCATGTAAGGAGGGCCGCCCGTCGTTTCCGAGGCGCGCACCTATAGTGGGGAACGCACGCAAAGGCGAGCGGACGGGCGGTCGCGCCCCTTTCGCGGGCCCGGCGCACGGTCTATGACGCGCGCCTGACTGACTGGAGCCGTGGATGCCGCCCGCTGCGGAAGCCCTCGACAGCGCCTGGGACGCGCTCGACGCCGGCAAATTCAGGGATGAGACCGAGGCCGTCCGCGACCTGCTCGCCCGCAGCCCCCTGACCGAGCAGGAACGCTCCGCCGTCGTCGCCGAGGCCGAGGCGCTGGTGCGCACGGCGCGCGGACGTAACGACCGGCAGGGCGTCGTCGAAAGCTTCCTCCAGGAGTTCTCCCTCGGTACGCGGGAAGGACTGGCGCTCATGTGCCTGGCCGAAGCGCTGCTGCGCACCCCCGACGAGGAGACCCGCGACCGCCTGATCGCCGAGAAGATCGGTTCGGCCGACTGGGCGAGCCACCTCGGCAAGTCCGACAGCCTGTTCGTCAACGCCTCCACCTGGGGGCTGATGCTGACCGGACGGCTGGTCGAGGTCGACGACCTGGCGAAGCAGGATCTGGGCGGCTTCCTCAAACGGCTTGCGGGCCGCATCGGCGAGCCGGTGATCCGCCAGGCCGTGGCCGCCGCCGTGCGCATCATGGGCGAGCAGTTCGTCCTCGGCCGCGACATCGCCCAGGCGCTGCGCCGCGCCAGGCGCGAAGGCTATCTCTGTTCCTTCGACATGCTGGGCGAGGGCGCGCGCACCGCGTCCGACGCCGACCGTTACGAGCGGATCTACGCCGAAGCCATCGACGAGGTCGGCCGCAACAAAGGCGGAAGCGGACCGGAGAGCGGCCACGGCGTCTCCATCAAGCTTTCGGCCCTGTCTCCGCGCTATGAAGCGACCCAGGAAGCCCGCGTCTGGGAAGAGCTTTACCCCCGGGTGAAGCGGCTGGCGCTGATCGCGGCGAAGCACGACCTGAACTGCACCATCGACGCCGAAGAGGCCGACCGGCTCGTCATTTCCCTGAAGATGCTGGAGCGCCTCGCCCGCGAACCCGAACTGGGCTCGTGGACGGGGCTCGGCCTCGCCGTTCAGGCCTATCAGAAGCGCGGCTCCGAGGTCATAACCCGGGTGGCCGACCTGGCGCGGCGGACAGGCCGGCGGCTGATGGTGCGGCTGGTCAAGGGCGCCTACTGGGACAGCGAGATCAAGCGGGCGCAGATCGCGGGGCGGCCGGACTATCCCGTCTTCACCACCAAGCCGGCGACCGATCTCTCCTACCTGGTCTGCGCGCGTGAGCTGATCGCGGCCTCGCCTCACCTCTACGCCCAGTTCGCCACCCACAACGCCCACACCCTCGCCGCCGTGCGAGCCATGGCCGAGGAGGCGGGCGTGAAGATCGAGTTTCAGCGCCTGCATGGCATGGGTGAGGCGCTGTATGAGGCCGCCGCCGCCCGCTACGGCGACGTCACCCTGCGCGCCTATGCGCCGGTCGGCGGGCACGAGGACCTGCTTCCCTACCTGGTGCGCCGCCTTCTGGAGAACGGCGCCAACACCTCCTTCGTCCACGCCCTGCTCGACGAGCGGGTGCCGGCCGCCGATGTCGTCCGCGACCCGATCGCCGCCGTGGAAGCCAACCCGGGGCCCCACCCCCGCATCCCGACCCCGAGACACATGTACGGATCCGCCCGCGAGAACCCCTACGGCCGCGACTACAGCCAGGCCGACGAACGCGCCCGCATCGCCCGCACGGTCCAGGCCATCGACGACAGCCGGCTCAACGCCGGCCCGATCGTCGGCGGCGAACTGCGCAAGGGCTCGGGCGCCCAGCCGGTGCACAGCCCGGCGGACCGGTCGAAGGTGCTGGGCGATGTCGCCGAGGCGACGCCCGAGGACATCGATCTCGCCGCGCGCCTGGGCGCCGAGGCCCAGATCGGCTGGGACCGCATGGGCGGCGCAGGGCGCGCGAAGGTGCTGCGCGCCATGGGCGACGCGCTCGAAGCCGATACCGACCGGCTGGTGGCGCTGCTATCGCGCGAAGCCGGCAAGACCCTGAACGACGGCGTTGCCGAGGTGCGCGAGGCCGTGGACTTCTGCCGCTACTACGCCGGCCTCGCCGAGAAGCAGTTCACCACGCCGGAGGTGCTGCCCGGACCGGTGGGCGAGACCAACCAGCTCGAACTGCACGGCCGCGGCGTCTTCGTCTGCATCAGCCCGTGGAACTTCCC
The DNA here is from genome assembly GCA_023432855.1 of Pseudomonadota bacterium. Taxonomy (GTDB): domain Bacteria; phylum Pseudomonadota; class Alphaproteobacteria; order Caulobacterales; family Caulobacteraceae; genus JAEZEZ01. Next base: position 12,029 of record JAEZEZ010000014.1, read on the forward strand.
GCTGGCTATCTTCACCGGCCAGATCGCGGCGGCGCTGGCCGCCGGCAACGCGGTCCTCGCCAAGCCGGCCGAGCAGACGCCTCTGGTGGCGGCCGAAGCGGTGCGGCTGTTCCACAAGGCGGGCCTCGATGCGCGGCTGCTGGCCCTTCTGCCCGGCCGGGGCGAGACCGTTGGCCAGGCCCTGTGCGGGCATCCCGGCATCGACGGCGTCGCCTTCACGGGCGGGACCGACACGGCCTGGCGCATCAATCGCCAGCTGGCCGCGCGCGAAGGTCCGATCGTGCCTTTCATCGCCGAAACCGGCGGGCTGAACGGCATGTTCGTCGACACCACGGCCCTGCGCGAACAGGTGATCGACGACGTCATCCTGTCGGCGATCGGCTCGGCCGGTCAGCGGTGCTCGGCGTTGCGCGTCCTCTATGTGCCGAAGGATTCCGCCGACGCGCTGATCGAGGGGCTGAGCGGCGCGCTCGATGCGCTGGTGATCGGGGACCCCGCCGACCCATCGACCGATGTTGGCCCCGTGATCGACGAGGAGGCCCGCGCCAATCTCGAGGCGCACATCCAGCGCCTTGGCAAGGACGCGAAGATCCTGAAGCAACTCGACGTGTCCCACCTGAAGGACAAGGGCTGCTACTTCGGTCCGGTGATGGCCGAGGTCCCCCGGCCGGACTACCTGGAGCGGGAAGTCTTCGGGCCGGTGCTGCACGTCTACCGCTACGATCCGGCCGACCTGGAGAACGTGGCGAAGAAGCTGGCGGCGCGGGGCTACGGCCTGACGCTCGGCGTCCACTCGCGTATCGAAGCGTTCGCCGAAGAGGTGAAGCGTCTGGTGCCGGCCGGCAACGTCTATGTGAACCGCTCGATCATCGGCGCCGTAGTGGGGGTGCAGCCATTCGGCGGCGAAGGCCTGTCGGGGACCGGTCCCAAGGCTGGCGGGCCGCACGCGCTCCTGCGCTACGCGGCCGAGCGGGCGGTGTCGGTGAACATCGCGGCCCAGGGCGGCGACCCCGCCCTGCTTAACCTCTGAGGGGGGACTTCGATGGTCAAGGACTACAGGACCCGCCTGGCCGAGGTCGACGAGTACGCCCTGCGGCTGAAGGAGCTGGTGCCGACAGCAATGTCTGCTTTCGGCCAGCTCGCCCGCGAGAGTCAGGTCCCGAACGCCCTCGACAAGAAGACCAAGGAGCTGATCGCCCTGGCCATCGGCGTGAAGGCCCAGTGCGACGCCTGCATCGGCTACCACGCCCGCGGCGCCCTGCGCGCCGGGGCAACGCGCCAGGAAGTGGCGGAGGCGGTGATGGTGTCCATCCAGATGGGCGGCGGACCCGCCATCAACTACGCCGCCGACGCCCTGCGCGCCTTCGACCAGTTCGCTGAGGCGGCGAAGGCGGAAGCCTCCCCGGAATAGAAGGAGCCGGTCGGAGTTCAGCCTGCGACCAGGATCCAGACACCGGTGGCGGCGAAGCCGACAGCCGCCGCACGCCGGATCCAGACGAGGGGCAGCCGCTCCGCAGCCGCCTCGCCCAGGAATACCGCCGGTCCGTTGGCGATCATCATGCCGAGTGTTGTGCCGGCCGCCACCACCGCGACCTCCGCCGGGAACCGTGCGCCCAGGGCCGCGGTCGCCACCTGGGTCTTGTCGCCCATTTCGACCAGGAAGAACGCCACCGCCGTCGCGGCGAACACGCCCCAGGCGCTCTTCGCACGATCCTCGGGCGGACAGTCGTCGAACCCGTCCGGGATCAGGGCCCACACCGCAAAGCCCAGGAAGGCCAGCCCCAGCACCCACTTCACCCACGGCCCGGCAAGCCAGGCGCCCAGCAGGGCCCCGAAGCCCGCGGCGAGCGCGTGGTTGAGAAGCGTCGCCACGAGGATGCCCAACAGGATCGGCGCGGGCTTGCGCCAGGTCGCCGCCAGGCAGATCGCCAGCAGCATGGTCTTGTCGCCGATCTCGGCGATGGCCACGAGGCCAGTGGAAATCAGGAAGGCGTCCATCGGAACCCGGCGGGGATAATCGCGAGGACGACTACTCCCCGGCTGCGGGCGCCGGATTATCGGCCGCGCGGCCGGGCGGCAAGTGCTGGGGCCGGCTGATGCCCTGGCGCCCGTTGAAGCGCTCGAAGCCCCAGGCCGCCAGCCAGCAGACGGTCGCCCAGGCCGCGCCGATGCACCACCCGGCCGTTACGTCGGACGCCCAGTGCACGCCGAGGTACACGCGGCTCAGGCCGACGACGAGGGCCAGCACGATGGCGACCCCCATGACGTAGGCCTTCAGGCGCTTCTGGGGCATCGCCTTGGCCACCAGGGAGCCGATGGTCAGGTAGACCACGGCGGACAGCATCGCGTGGCCGGAAGGGAAGCTCGGATTGACCGCTTCCACGGCCCGGAAGTCGACGGGCGGGCGCTCCCGGCCGAAGGCGCCCTTCAGGAACTGGCTGAGGACGATGCCGCCGCCCAGAGCCGTGGCGAGAAACATGACGGCGATGGCTCGCCTGCGCATCAGGAGGAAACCGGACACGACCAGGGCGATCACCACAAGGACGGCGATGCCGCCCAGCGCCGTAAGGTCGGCCATGGCGATCTCGACCCAGTGAGGACCGATCGGGTTTCCCGGCTCCCCCGGCGTCCGCACCGCTTCGAGCACGAATCGGTCGAAGGCCTGGGTGTCGGCCTCGGCCACGTCATCGGCGATCTCGGCGAAGGCTATGATCGACAGGCCCGTTATGAGCAGGGCTGCGACCAGCACGGCTTCGGCCCGCGCCAGGCGGAAGGCCGCGACCAACAGTCTCATGACGGAGTCCCTCACCCTCGTTGAACGGCTGGCTGTCTCCGGTGTTCCCGGGCGTTTCACGGCGATGTGAACGCCGCCGGATCGTCCGGCTGGGACAAAATTCGCCGGGCCTTCCACAGGTTTTTCCCGCGCCGCGCGGCGCTCGTCGTATTGACCGCTCCTTAACCCTGTGGCCCCATATGTCGGGTCGGGGCTGGCCTTAACCACTACATCATGTGGTCGCGGTCGGCATCGGGGATTCCACAAGGTGTATTCGGGGGCTGAGTCAGTAAGTCATGTCGAGCGGTGAAGCTGCAAAGAAGGAAGTCCCGGGCGCGACGGCCAAGAGCGTCGGCCGTCAGATCGAGCGGCCCCAGCTCCAGCTGGTGCGCAAGGTCGAGATCGACCGGTCGCGCGACGCGCTGCTGACGGACTTCGGCAAGACGACGCTGGAAGACCGGTACCTGCTGCCGGGCGAGAGCTACCAGGAGATGTTCGCCCGCGTGGCCACGGCCTACGCCGACGACGCCGACCACGCGCAGCGGGTCTACGACTACATCTCGCAGCTGTGGTTCATGCCGGCGACGCCGGTGCTGTCGAACGGCGGCGCGAACCGCGGCCTGCCGATCTCCTGCTTCCTCAACGCCGTCGGCGACAGCCTCGATTCGATCGTCGGCACCTGGAACCAGAACGTCTGGCTGGCGTCCAACGGCGGCGGCATCGGCACCTACTGGGGCAAGGTCCGCTCCATCGGGGAGAAGGTGAAGGGCGCGGGCCAGACCTCGGGCATCATCCCGTTCATCCGCGTGATGGACTCCCTGACCCTCGCCATCAGCCAGGGTTCGCTGCGCCGCGGCTCGGCGGCGGTCTATCTCGACGTCCACCACCCCGAGATCGAGGAGTTCCTCGAGATCCGGAAACCGTCGGGCGACTTCAACCGCAAGAGCCTGAACCTCCACCACGGCATCAACATCACCGACGAGTTCATGGAGGCGGTGCGCGACGGGGCCCCGTTTGGCCTGCGCAGCCCCAAGAACGACGAGGTGATCCGCTACGTCGACGCCCGCAACCTGTGGCAGAAGATTCTCGAGATCCGCCTGGCCACGGGCGAGCCCTACCTGATCTTCTCCGACACCGTGAACCGCGCTATGCCGCAGCACCAGCGCGAGCTGGGCATGAAGGTGACCCAGTCGAACCTGTGCTCGGAGATCATGCTGCACACGGGGCCCGATCACCTTGGCAACGAACGCACCGCGGTCTGCTGCCTGTCGTCGGTGAACGCCGAGAAGTACCTGGAGTGGCGCGACCACCCGACCTTCATCGAAGACGTCATGCGCTTCCTCGACAACGTGCTCGAGGACTTCATCCAGCGCGCGCCGCCCGAGATGAACGCGGCCATCTACTCCGCCAAGCGCGAGCGTTCGGTGGGGCTGGGGCTGATGGGCTTCCACTCGTTCCTGCAGCAGCAGAACGTGGCCTTCGAAAGCGCGCTGGCGAAGTCCTGGAACATGCGCATCTTCAAGCACCTGCGCCGCGAGGCCGACAAGGCCAGCCGGCTGCTGGCCGAAGAGCGCGGCGCCTGTCCCGACGCCGCCGACCGCGGCGTCATGGAGCGCTTCACCCACAAGCTGGCGATCGCGCCGACGGCCTCGATCTCGATCATCTGCGGCGGCACCTCCGCGGGTATCGAGCCGATCCCGGCCAACATCTACAGCCACAAGACCCTGTCAGGCACCTTCGCGGTGAAGAACCCCTACCTGGAGCGCCTGCTCGACGAGAAGGGGAAGAACACCGAGTCCGTCTGGAGCTCCATCCTCGAGCACGAGGGCTCGGTCCAGCACCTCGACTTCCTGACCCAGGACGAGAAGGACACCTACAAGACGGCGTTCGAGATCGACCAGCGATGGGTCATCGAACTGGCCGCCGACCGCACGCCGGAGATCTGCCAGTCGCAGTCGGTGAACGTCTTCCTGCCCGGCAACGTCGACAAGTGGGACCTGCACATGCTGCACTGGACGGCGTGGGAGCGCGGCTGCAAGTCGCTCTACTACCTGCGCTCCAAGTCGGTGCAGCGGGCCGCGTTCGCCGGCGCCGAGACGGGCGAGAAGGTGGACATGGCCGCCTCGGCCAAGACCGATTACGAGGAATGCCTCGCCTGCCAGTAGGGCGACGCGGATATGCCTTTCGAGAGCCCCCGGTCCCAGGCCGGGGGTTTTTCGTTGAGCGGCTTGACCCGGCCGCCGCGTCCCGGCACGGGCAGGGCATGACTTCCCTGCCCCTCCTCGATGGCCCCTCCGTCCCGCCGGCCTCCGGCGGCAAGCCGAAGCAGCTGGTGATCCTGATCCACGGCTACGGCTCCAACGGCGACGACCTGATCGGCCTCGTGCCGCACTGGCGCGGACTGCTTCCCGATGCGCAGTTCGTGTCGCCCAACGCCCCCGAGCGCGTGCCCGGCCTCGCCTACGGCTATCAGTGGTGGCCGATCCAGACCTTCAGCCTGCAGGAGCGGGCCGAGGGCGCCAGGCGCGCCGGACCGGTTCTGGACGCCTTCATCGACCGGCAGCTGGAACTCCATGGCCTGTCAGAGGAGAACCTGGCGCTGGTCGGGTTCAGCCAGGGAACCATGATGGCGCTGCACGCGGCGCCGCGGCGCGAGCGGCCGGTGGCCGGCGTCGTCGCCTACTCGGGCATGGTCACGGACGAGGCCTCGCTGGAAACGGACCTGAAGACCAGGCCGCCGGTGCTGCTCGTGCACGGCGACGCCGACCCGGTCGTGCCCTTCGCCGCCTTCAATCATGCGAAGGGCGTTCTGGACCGGCTCGGCTTCGAACTCGACACCCACGTCAGCCGCAACGTCGGCCACAGCATCGACATGGACGGTCTGCGGCTGGGCGGCGAATTCCTGAAGCGGGTGCTCGGCTAGGCTCGCGGGGCCGGCTTCAGCCAGCGGTCGAACCACTCCGTGATCAGCTTCAGCCGCGCCACCCGCTGCTCGGGCGTCCCGTCGCGGCTCATGCCGTGGCTGGAGTTGGGGAAGACCGCGAGCTTCGCCTCCTTCCGCAACGCCTTCAGCGAGCCGTAGTAGTCGTAGGCCTGGCCGATCGGCACGCGGTAGTCCTCGGCGTTGTGGATGACCAGCACCGGGGCCTTCACCTTGTCGACGAGGGTGATCGACGAGCGGGCGGCGTAGCTCTCCGGGTCCTGCCAGGGGAACTTGGGGAACCACACCTGGCTGACCACCAGCGGGATGTCGGAGCCCATCATCTGCCGCCAGTCCAGCACCGCGCGCTCGACCACCGCGGCCTGGAACTTGTCCGGCCAGGTCCCGACCAGCCAGGACGACAGCACCCCGCCGCCCGAACCGCCGGCCACGCCCAGCCGCGTCGTGTCGATGAAGCCAAGGGTGGCGGCGTCGTCCACCGTGGCGATCAGGTCCCTGGCGTCGTCGCCCGGATAGCGGTGCTGGATGACGTTGCCGAACTTCGCGCCGTAGCCGGTAGAGCCCCGCGGGTTGCCGTAGATGACCACGTAGCCCGCGTTGGCCAGCACCTGGAACTCGTGGAAGAAGGTCTGGCCGTACATCGCGTGCGGGCCGCCGTGAATGTAGAGGATCGCCGGGTGCTTCTTCGTCCGGTCGAAGCCGGGCGGGGTCACGATCCAGTACTGGATGCGCTGGCCGTCGAAGGACTCCGTCCACCGTTCCTGCACCTCGGCGACCGCCGTCCCGGCGACATTGCCCCGGCCGTGGCTGGTCAGGCGGCGCGGCCCCGAAGGCTCGACCAGATAGATGTCTCCCGGCGACGTGGGGCTGGAATAGAGGACGGCGATACGGTCGCCGCCGAGGCTGAAGGACGACAGGTCGCCGTCGAAGCCGCGCGAGACCGGCTCCGCCTTCAGCGTGCGCATGTCCACACGATAAAGGTTCGAGCGCCCGTGCCAGGCGCCGCGAAGGTAGAGGAAGCGGCCGTCGCGGCTCCAGGCCAGGGCCTGGCTCGGCTGCTTCGGCGGTCCGGAATCGGTGGTGACGCCCTCGCCCGCGCCGAACTCTAGGCGCACCATGCGCGGCTCGCCGCCGGCCCGCAGGTCCCGGACATAGAGCCGGTCGGGGTCGTAGGCGAGCGGCCTGGCCGGATCGACATCCCCTCCGATCCAGGCCAGCCACCGGCCGTCCGGCGACAGGCGGGGCGTGTCGTCCCCGCCCCGCCGGTCGGTCACCCGCACGGGCGGGGCCGAACCGTCGGCGGGGACCGACAGGATCTCGGAGTCCCAGCGGACGTAGTCCTGCTCTTCGCCCTTGTCGTTGGTGGCGAAGTAGATGCGCGTCCCGTCCGGCGACCACTGCAGGTCGTTGTGGTCGAAGCCGTCGCGGGTGACCTGGAACGGCTTCACCTTCGAGCGATCGGCGCTCAGCGCCACGGTGAAGATCTGGCCGATATCCTCGCCGCGGAAGCCCGGCGTCCCGTCGTTGCGGAAGTTGAGACGCTCGGTGGTGAAGACCACCTGTTTCGGCGCCTTGTAGTCCGGGCTCTCTTCGCCGGGCTTCGGCGGGTCGGCGACGAAGGCGATGCGCCGGCCGTCGGGCGACCAGGCGAAGCCGCCCACGTCGGTGATGCTGTCGGTCAGTTGCCAGGGCTCGCCCTCGCTCTCCAGGATCCAGATCTGGTTCTTCCCGGAGCGGTTGGAGACGAAGGCCAGCAGGCGTCCGTCCGGCGACCAGCGGGGCGCGCGGTCGTTGGCCGGATGGATGACCAGCGGCCGGGGCTCGCCGCCGTCGGTCGGCGCGACCCAGATGTCGGCCTCGTACTTGCTCCCGTCCTCGGCGGCGCGCTGCAGCACGTAGGCGACGCGGCGGCCGTCCGGGCGCATCTGGGGATCGCCTGGCCATTGCCAGGTCGTCAGCGAGTCCGGCGCCAGCGGTCGCGTCGCCTGGGCCGCCACGCCGCCCCCGGCCAGGGCCAGCATCGCCGCCGCCCCCATGGCCAAACCGATCGCCGCTCCCCCGCCGATGCGCCGCATGTGGACCTCCCCGTCCGCTTTCGGCGCGGACCTTGCAGGCTTTGCCGCGGGGCGGCAAGCGCCGGAACTGGTTAAGGAACCCCGCCCCCGGCTTGACGTTGGTTCGAGAGGAAGTCTCGGGCGTTCAACGCCCTCGGCCGCCGGGAAACGGCGGCGGGGTTCAGTGTCAGGAGGGCCGTCATGCGGCTCGGGTTGGGTATCGCGGCAGCGCTGGCAGGCGCCGTCGCCTGGGGTCAGGCGTCCGCCCAGGAGGCGGCGCTTCTGAAAATCCCCCAGCAGGTCGATTTCACCGCCAATGCGGCCGAGCTGAGCCGCCCGGATCCAGACGGCCCCATCCGTCCCGGCAAGCGCATCCGCACCGGTCCGCCCGACGACCGGCTGAGCAGCGTGCGCCTGGGCGCCGCCCAGCTCGAGAACGCCGCCCGCCGCCTCGGCGTGCGCGACGGCTCGGCCTTTCGCGACCAAGGGCGCGTCTATCTGTTCGCCGCCGGCGACGACACCGCCGTGGGCTACAACCTGACCCGCGGCGAAGGCGGCTGGGAGCGGCAGGGCCTGTCGATCGACGAGGGCGCCTTCATGGGCGAGGCCCAGGCAGGCGTCGCCTGGCGCAAGGGCGACCTGCAGGCGTCGTTCGGCTATGTCCGGCGCGAGATCGAGCGCCGCAGCCGGCTCGGCCGCAGCCTCGACGAGGACGTCGTCGCCCTGCAGTTCTCCTTCACGCCGGGCCGCTAACCCCGAGGCCCCGGCCCGCCTCGCCCCGCTGTTTCCCGCTGTTATTTCGCTGTTCCTCGCTGTTCCGGGAACAGCGGACCAACCTGTCACTCGCCGCTGTCGGTCTCCTTCAGCCAGTTGTGGATGGCGGTCGCGGCGATGGCGGCCTCGGCCTGGGCGACGCTGATCTGGTTCAGCCCGCGTACGGCGTCGCCGGCGGCGTAGAGCCCGGGCGTCGCCGTCTCCTGATGCGTCTGGCCGGCGACCAGATAGCCCTCGGCGTTCACCTCGGCCCCGGCGCCCGCCGCCAGGCCCGTCCGGGCGCGGCACCCGAAGGCGGCGTAGATGGCGTCGAACCGCTCGATGGCCTCGCCGCCTTCGCACAGCTCCACCCCGTCCGGCCGCAGAACGATGTCCGACAGCGCCGCCTCGCGCAGGCGCACCCCGGCCCGGTCCAGCTCCGCCGTCAGTTCTGCGCCTACCGCCTGGGGGCCGGCGACGTTCAGCACCGTCACCTCCTCGCAGTAGGTGCGCATGAACAGCGCTTCGCGCGCGGCGATCTCGCCGTCGCCGACCATGGCGATCTTCTTCCCCGTCACCTCGTAGGCGTCACAGATCGGGCAGATGCGCACGATGGCCTTGCGGATGGCGGTCTCGACGCCCCGCAGCGGCGGGTGGTTGTCGTGCACCCCGGTCGCCAGCAGCACGGCCCGCGCCCTGAGCTCGAAGTCCTCGCCGGCCAGTCGGAAGACGCCGTCCTCGCGCGTCACCTGCTCGACCCGGCCCTCGCGGATTTCGGCCCCGAAGCGCTCGGCCTGCTTCGTCATCCTCCGCAGCAGGTCCGGCCCCCCCACCCCGTCCGGGAAGCCCGGGTGGTTGTGGCTGCGGGGGATCCAGCGCGCCCGGCTGCGGCCGTCATGCACCACCACGAACCGGCGGCGGAACCGCGCCAGGTAGATCGCGGCGGTCAGGCCCGCGGGCCCGGCCCCGACGACGACGGCGTCGAGCAGGTCGGGTGCGGCAGGCGCGGGGGGCGTGTCAGGCATCGTCGCTCAACGCGGGTGTCGGGCGCCGGTTCATCCCTCCCATCCGCTCTCGAAAGGAAAGCGCCGGGCCCAGAAGCCGGCCAGCCTCGGGTCCTGGTCCACCCGCCGGACGACCCCGGCCATCTTCGGCGCCGCCTCGTAGAAGCGCCGTCGCCTGGGACCCCACCGGCTGACCACCGCCACATAGAGGTCGAGCACGCTGAGCCGGTCGCCCAGCAGGTAGTCGCCGGGCTCGAGCTGCTCGTCCATCATGCGCCAGCAGTCGACGATGCGGTCGGCGGTGCGGCGCTTGACCTGTTCCGCCAGTTCGCTCGGGCACAGCCGGGTGGGGTCGTCGCGAATCCAGTAGAGCGAGTAGATGGCCGCCGGCAGATAGACCATCCAGCGCAGGAACTGGGCCCGCAACGGATCGCCCGGCGGCGGGGCGAGGCCCGCGTCCGGATGCTGTTCCGTCAGCCACAGCAAGATGGCGGCGCTTTCCGTCACGACCTCGCCCGCCGGGATGACCAGGGCCGGAATCTGCTTCATCGGATTGACCGCCCCGACGCGGGCCAGGATCTCCGGATCCCGGCTCCAGGTCGCGCCCTCGACCACCTCGAACGGAGCGCCCATCAGCGTCAGCGCCGCCTCTACCGGGACAGATCCCGACCCGGCCGCGCCGTAGATCACATAAGGCTGCATGGGCAGCGCCCCCTGGCTGAATCGACCCACGGAAAACACGGAAGGCACGGAAGAAGGGCGCCTTCGGCGAGTCCACGAACCACACGAAAGGCACGAACGGGCAGGCTGACAAGTCCTCGGTCGCGCCATGGAAACGCACTCATCGACGCGCCTGTGGCGCGTCAGTCTTCCGTGCCTTCCGTGTTTTCCGTGGACGATCAATCCAGCGGGCGCCGGGGCCGACCGCAAGTCCTCCGGAAGCGCGACCCGTTCGTGCTTTTCGTGTGGTTCGTGGACTCCTCTTCTCTTCCTCTCCAATCCCGCTTCCCTGATCCGGCGCCGCGGAAAAAAATTCGCGGCGCCGGTAGGATGTACGCAAACCCTTGTCCGGCAGTGGACTCAGCGCCCAGGAGCGAGGCCCGGAACAGGGAATAACAGGGAAACCGGAACAGGGAATTCCAGCCTCCGAACAGGGAACCGCAACAGGGAAGATGCTGCGCCCGAACTGTGAATGACCCGCGGCGTGGCATCGCCCCGGACCCCGTTCACGGCCGATCCTCCAAGCCCCCCGCCACGCGCCGCATGCACGGGGGTCCCGCGGTCCGCAGAGAATCGTGTGCTGGTTCGATTGGGGTGGCAAGGGAGGCCGGGAGGCCTCTTCCTGGCCGCTACGCGCCGCCCTCTCATTCGGCCTCCTCATCCGGGGGGGAGACAAAGAAAAGCCCGCGGCGAGGGTTCGCCGCGGGCCAGTGAGGAGGAATGAAGGACGGGCCTAGAAGTCGAACTGGGCCCGGAACTGAAGCGTGTCGACGTCCACGTCGCGGTTGGTCAGCGAGCCCGGGATCACCGGATTGTCGTTCTCGCTCATGGTGTAGTTGGCCATGAAGCGGACGTAGGAGATCGGGTACCAGTTGGCGCCGATGGTGACGGCCGAGTACTCGCCGCCGCGGTCGAGCGGCGTGACCGTCGGGACGCCGCCCACCAGCCGCACCGTCTCGAGGTCCGTCAGGTCGACGTTGTCGTAGCGGACGCCCAGTTCGAACGCGCCCATGCCGCCCGAGCCGAGCGGATTGAGGATCTTGGTGCGGCCGAACTCGCCCTTGTTGGCTTCATACTTGCGGGTCTCGCCGGTCGGGAACCAGCTGGCGAAGACGTAGAAGGCGTCGATCTCGCCGCTGTCCGTGCCGAGCGAGCAGGCCAGGGCCGTGGCGCAGCGACGGTCGATGTCGATCATCGCGTACTCGCCCTGCAGCGAGACGCTGTTGAACACCAGCGCCGCTTCCAGGCCGATGGAGGTGTCGGCGTCGCCGAAGTTGGCTCCCGTGTCGGTGAAGCGGTCGCCGGCGTTGGTGTTGTTGCGCACGCGGTAGCGTCCGGCCTCGCCGCCGCCGGCCGGAACCGGCGCCACCGCCGGAATGCCTTCGTCGTTGAAGTCGCGTGACCGAGCCCAGACCCCGAGGTGGACCTTGGTGGAGTCGGTCAGCACCGGGGCGAAGGTGACGCGGCCCTGGATGGAGGTGCGCTCCTGCAGGGCGACGTCGGCATTGTTGATGTTGTCGCCGGCCACGGCGGCCAGCGCCGTCCAGTTTGAGCCGTTGAACTTCACCGCCGCGGTGGTCACACGGCCGCCTTCGATGATGTCGTTGAAGGCGCCGCGCTCCATGAAGGTCGTGTAGCGGGACGAGGTCAGGTTCTCGAGCGAGATGGTCTTGAAGTTGCCGAGCAGGATCGAGGCGTTGTCCGTGGGCTTGTACTCGAGGATCAGGTCTTCCCACTCCGCGGCGCCGTTCTTGATCGCGACCTCGGCCTTGTAGGCCCAGTTGTCGTTCCACTGGCCCTCGACGCCCAGGCGGGCGGTGCGGATGCGGCTGTTGCCGGTGTTGTAGTCGCCGGTCCCGCCCGGATTGGTCAGCGGGTCATAGGTCCCGTCCACGTCCTGGAAGACGTAGTCCATGTAGACCCGGCCCCGGACCTTGAACTTGGCGTCGTCGTTGGAAAACTCGGGCGCGCCCTTCCAGGACACGCCGAGGTCTTCGGCCTGCGCCGCGGCCGCCAGGCCAAACGCCATGACGACGCCGAGCGCCGCGCCGGAAAGCAGCGAGCTCTTCCGCATTTCAGTAATCCCCTTGTCAGCCCCGGTCAGCGGGGTCAGGGGGCGATTACCGGCGCAGCGTGACAGTTCGTTGACACTATGACTGTTGTTCCGATGTTATCCGCAGCGCATAGTCTTGGTCGTGCCGCCAATGTCACATCTGTTACGCTTATGCGAACTAATTATTTCTGTCTTGTGACAGACATTGTCGCCCGGAATATTGTTTCAGGCGGCCAGATGTCGCGCTCGGGTGACTTCCGCCGCCGTGCCGGTCCATAAGGGCCATGAGTCGCCGGCGCCGCGGCGCCGCTTCCGAGGGTAAGTCTTCGTGCTCATGACCCCTGCCGCCCCGCCCGAGCCGTCCCCGACGGGCAACGCCCGGAAGGCGAGCCCGGCCGGCCGGATGCTGGTCATGGCCGCCGCGGCGCTGATGCTGACCGGCCTGGTCGCCTGCGACCGGCGCGAAGCGGCGCCCAGCGCCCCGCCGACGCAGATCCGGTTCTCGGTCATGGCCGTCGAATCCGGCCTGGACGAGAAGGAGAACTGGGGCCCGTTCTTCGCCGACATGGAAAGCCAGACGGGGCTGAAGGTGCGGCCGCTCTACCAGTCCGACGGCGTCTCGCCGGCGGAGGCCATGCGCTTCGGCCAGGTCGACGTGGGCTGGTTCTCCAACCTTGCGGGGCTGGCGGCGGTCCGCCGCGCCGGCGGCGAGGTCTTCGCCCGCACCACCGACGTCAGCGGCGTCGACGGCGACCATGCGGTCATCATCGCGCCGGCGGCCAGCGACCTGACCCTCGAGCGGCTGGTGGCCTGCGACCGCAGCCTGAATTTCGGCATGGGCGACGCCCAGTCGGCGTCGGCGAGGCTAGCGCCGGCGCTTTACCTGTTCCTGCCCCGGGGCATCGATCCGGAAAAGTGCTTCAAGACCGTGCGCCAGGCGGGCCACCGGGCCAACCTGGTCGCGGTCGCGAACGGCGTGCTGGACGCGGCCACCAACAACTCCACCGCCATGGAGATGATCGCCCGTGACGAGCCCGCCCTGGCCGGGCGAGTGAAGGAGATCTGGCGCTCACCGCCCCTGCCCGAGGACCCCATCGTCTGGCGCAAGGACCTGCACCCGTCGGCCAAGGAGAAGATCCGCTCCTTCCTGCTGACCTACGGCGCCGCCGAGGGCTCCGAGGGCGAGCGGCAGCGCCAGGTGCTGGCGCGCCTGGGCTTCGGCGGCTTCCGGGCCGCCGATGACGCGCACCTGGTTCCGATCCGCCAGATGGAGGCCACGGGCAGGCTGCTGGAGGCCCGCCGCTCCGGGAATGCGGAGGCCGTGCGCACGATCGAGCGGGAACTGTCGCAGATCGCGGGCGAAGGGGCCGCGGCGGGCGCGCCGCCGCTCGCCCCGCGGCCCTGACGCCCCGCCCGCCGGCGCCTCACGAGCCTGTTGATCGCAAAAAGACTTTACATCGGGGGTCGGCGACCCTATCTGGCGCGTTCCGGCGGACCCCGGGACGTCCGAAACGCTGCTAACGCCGGTCTGGGTCAACATCTCGTAGGGGGTTTCGTGAGTGACTACTCACCATTCTTCCCTGGACCTGGTCCGAGCGCGGTCTCCGGAACGCCCAGTCGCCCTCGTGCGGCCGGACGCGGTGAGCGTAGCGGCGAAGTGGTTCCAGGCTAATCTCAACGGCGACGTCTTTTACGCCGTAAAGGCAAACCCGTCCCCGTGGGTCATCGAGACCCTGTGGGCCGCGGGCGTGACCTCGTTCGACGTGGCTTCGGTTCCCGAGATCGAGCTCGTGCGCTCCATCGCGCCCGACGCGCGGCTCGCCTTCATGCACCCGGTCAAGAGCCGGGCGGCCATCAGCGCCGCCTACTTCGACCACGGCGTGAAGACCTTCGCGCTCGACACCCACGAGGAGCTCGAGAAGATTCTCGACGCCACCGGCGGGGCCAAGGACCTGAACCTCATCGTCCGCATGGCGGTCAGCGCCGAGGGCGCGGCCTACACCCTGTCGGGCAAGTTCGGCGTGCCGCCCGAGCAGGCGCCGGCGCTGCTGCTGGCCGCGCGTCGCGCGACCAGCGCGCTCATGGGCGTCAGCTTCCACGTGGGTTCGCAGTGCATGCGGCCGACCGCCTTCCAGGCGGCCATGGCCCAGTGCTCGCGCGCCCTGGTCCGCGCCGGCGTCTTCGCCGACGTGGTCGACGTGGGCGGCGGATTCCCGTCGATCTACCCCGGCATGCATCCGGCGGAGATGAGCGAGTACATGGACGCCATCCATCGCGGCTTCGCCGAGATGATGGTGCACGAGACCACCGAGCTGTGGGCCGAGCCCGGCCGCGCCCTGGTGGCGGAAAGCTCCTCGGTGCTGTGCAAGGTCGAGCTTCGCAAGGGCGACGCGCTGTACCTGAACGACGGCTCCTACGGCACGCTGTTCGACGCGACGCACTCCAAGTGGCCGTTCCCGGTCAAGCTGGTGCGCGACGCGGAATCCTCGCCGGACCTGAAGCCCTACCGCTTCTACGGCCCGACCTGCGATTCCATCGACCACATGCCCGGACCGTTCTGGCTGCCGGCCGACGTGCGCGAAGGCGACTACATCGAGATCGGCATGATGGGCGCCTATGGCGTCGCCATGTCGACCCGCTTCAACGGCTTCGGCGAGGCCGAGACCGTGGTGGTCGAGGATGCGCCGATGGCCTCGATGTTCGGCCTGGCCCCGCGCGCCATTCCCCTTCCCCGCACGGAAGAGGAAGAGCGCAAGGTGGTCCGCTTCTCGCGGCCCAAGGGCGCGGGCGGCAAGCGCCGGCGGCGCCGCTAGGACAGTCGGCCCGCTTCCCTGTATAGACGGCCCGCCCCGGACCTTTTTCCGGGGCGGGCTGGTTATCCTGCGCAACCCGTCGCTCCGTCCGGGTTGGGGAACGCGATCGGACGGGCGCTCAAACCTGAGGGAAACCCTGGCATGAACGCTGAGACCATCACGTCCAACAAGAAGGCGGAGCTGCTCGCCAACACCGTCGAGCACGTCGACATCACCAGCTTCGACGCGCGGCCGATCATCGATTCCATGCGCAAGATGAGCTTCTCGTCCCGCGACACCGCGCGCGCGTCGGACATCTTCAACATGGCCATCGAGGACGCCGAGTGCTCGCCCTGGCTGATCCTGGCGGGCTCGACGTCCGCAGGCGGCTGCATGGACGTCTACCGGGACATGGTGAAGTTCGGCATGGTCGACGCGGTGGTCGCCACCGGCGCCTCCATCGTCGACATGGACTTCTTCGAGGCGCTCGGCTTCAGGCACTACCAGGCCCAGTCCGACGTCGACGACCGTGACCTGCGCGCGCTCTACATCGACCGCATCTACGACACCTACATCGACGAGGAAGAGCTCCAGAACACCGACCACACCATCAAGGCCATCTGCGACATGCTCGAGCCGCGGCCCTATTCGTCGCGCGAGTTCATCTGGGAGATGGGCAAGTGGCTGGCGGAGGGCAACGCGAAGAAGCCGGGCTCGCTGGTGCAGACCGCCTACGAGGAAGGCGTGCCGATCTTCTGCCCCGCCTTCGTCGACAGCTCGGCCGGCTTCGGCCTGGTCAAGCACCAGAAGGAGCGGATGGCCGAGGGCAAGCCCTACCTGACCATCGACGCGGTGGCCGACTTCCGTGAGCTGACCGACGTGAAGATCGCGGCGGGCACGACCGGCCTGTTCATGGTCGGCGGCGGCGTGCCGAAGAACTTCGCCCAGGACACCGTCGTCTGCGCCGAAATCCTCGGCGTCGAGGCTGACATGCACAAGTACGCGGTGCAGATCACGGTCGCCGATGTTCGCGACGGCGCCTGCTCGTCCTCGACGCTCAAGGAAGCCGCCTCGTGGGGCAAGGTCTCCACGACGTACGAGCAGATGGTCTTCGCCGAAGCCACCACGGTGGTGCCGCTGATCGGCTCCGACGCCTGGCACCGGGGAGCGTGGAAGGCCCGCG
>JAEZEZ010000070.1 GCA_023432855.1 Pseudomonadota bacterium
TCGTCCGGCAGGCCTTCGGCGGCGCCGGCCTCCTCCAGCGCGCGGGCGAAGGCGTAGACATAGGCCGCGCCCGAGGCGCTGACCGCGCCGGCGGCGTCCATCAGGGGTTCGTCCTCCAGGCTCACCACCGTCGACACCGGCTCGAACAGGGCGCGCGCGGCGGCCGCGGCGGCGGGATCCGGAGCGTAGAGGCTGGTCACGCCGGTGGCGTTGGCCACCGCCGTGGTCGGCAGCACCCGCGCGATAAGCCGGCCGCCGAAGCCTTCCGAGAGATCGGCGGCCCGGGTTCCCACCAGCACCGAGACGATCACCGCCTCGGCCGCCAGCAGGCGGTCGAACTCCGGCGCGACCTCGCGCCACTTCTGGGGCTTCACGCACAGGACCACGGTGCGGGCGCGCGCGATCTCCTCGTCGGACGGATTGACCCGGGCGCCTGACCCGGCCGCTTCCGCGCACGCGTCGTTGGGCCGCGGGGCGCGGATCATCAGATCGGAGAAGTCGAAGGCCTTCGAGGCTTGCCAGCCGGACAGCAGGGCCGAGCCCATGCGTCCGGCGCCGATCAGGAGGACGGGCGTCATGCCCGCTCCCTACGCCCGTCCGACGGTCTCGAACATGCAGGCGGCCATGGCGTCCGACGGCGACTTGGCGCCGCGGATCAGGAAGTCGAAAGCCGGGTAGAACCGGTCTGAAGCCTCGACGGCCGCGTCGATCATCGATGCGGCCTGGGCCAGCGTCGGACGCTCCCCGTGCGGCAGCGCCATGGAGTGGCGGAAGACCACCTCGCCGTCCTCGGGCCAGACCTCGAAATGCCCCATCCAGACGCGCTGATTGACCAGGCTGAGCAGCTCGTAGGCCTTTTCGCGCTTGGTCTTGGAAGCCCGCAGGTCGAGCGAGCAGCACAGCTGAAGGCAATCGCCCTCGGGCCGCCAGGCGAACCAGAGCTCGTAGTCCTTCCAGTCTCCCGCCAGAGCGAAGGCGAGATCGCCGTCCTCGGTGCGGTCGAAGGGAAGGTTCTCGGCCGACAGCACATTCTCCACCACGTCCAGCGGATCCATGTTCAGTTCGTGGTCGTCCGGGCGCGGAGCGGTCATGCGGTCATCCTTCGCCGGCGGAAGCCGGCGGGGGTGGAGCGGGCGCGACTCATGCCCGCGAAGAAAAGGGTGGCGTGGTTCGCGAGCCGGCTCAACCGGCTGCGCCCTTGGGGGGACTTTTGGCTGTGGACGTTCCCTTCTTGAGGGCCGCCACTTCCTTGCGCAGCGCCGCGATCTCGGCCTTCAGCACCTCGATCTCGTCACGGCGCACGAGGTCCATGTCGGCCACGAAGCGGTCGGCCTGGGCGCGCATGGCGGCCTTCGCCTCCTCGCTGGCGGCCTGGGCCAGGCCCACGGCGCCGGTGGTCAGCTTGGCGAATTCGTCAAGGATGGGATTGCGGGTCTGCATGGACTCTTCTTCTCCGGCCGCACGGTCAGCCTCCACCTGATATGGTGAGTCAAACCTTAACGCGCACCCTTTCGTGATGGCGTTGCGACATCGGTAAGATTTCCGGCTGTCGCGTGACTGGGAAAGAGGCGTCCCGCAAAGGCGGCTTCGTCTCGCACGCGCCGCCGGGCTTTGCTATGCACCGGCGACACATCCTCGGGGGTCCCGTGCCGTTTCCTGACATCGATCCGTTCATCATCGGCCAGATCCCGGCGTTCGAACTCTTCGGCATCACCATCGGGCCGCTCGGCGTTCGCTGGTACGCCATGGCCTATGTGCTGGGCATCGTGCTGGGCTGGCGCTACGCCGTCCGGCTGGTCCGCAACGAGCCCTTGTGGGGCGCCCGCGGCGCGCCGGCGACGCCGCTGCAGATCGACGACCTGATCCTGTGGATCACCCTCGGCGTCATCGGCGGGGGGCGGCTGGGCTATGTGCTGTTCTACCAGCCGTCGATGCTGCTGACGCCGCTGGACGTATTTAAGCTGTGGGACGGCGGGATGTCTTTCCACGGCGGCCTGCTGGGCGTGGTCCTGGCGATCCTGCTGTTCGCGCGCAACCAGAAGATACCGCTCTTCAGCCTCGGTGACCTGGTCGCCGCCTGTGTGCCGATCGGCCTGTTCTTCGGGCGCATCGCCAACTTCATCAACGGCGAGCTGTGGGGACGGCCGACCGAGGCGCCGTGGGGCGTGGTGTTCTGCAACGACACCATTCGCGCCACCTACGGCAGTTGCCCGGCAGGCGAGGTCGCGCGTCACCCGAGCCAGCTCTACGAGGCGGGGCTCGAGGGCCTGGCCCTGTTCGTCATCCTGCGCTGGGCCACGCACCATGCCGGCAAGCTCCAGCAACCGGGCTTCGTCACCGGGCTGTTCCTGGTCGGCTACGGATTCTCGCGCTTCCTCCTGGAGTTCGTGCGCGAGCCTGACGCGCACATGCCCGAAGCCCTGCGCGGCTTCGTCACCATGGGCATGCTGCTGTCCGTGCCGATGATCCTCGTCGGCGGCTGGTTGATCTGGCGCGCGCGGCGGCAGGCGACGCCCGCCGGGGCATGAGCCTGGCCGACCGGCTGAAGGCGGAGATCGCCGCCCAGGGCCCGATGACCGTGGCCGAGTACATGGCGCGGTGCCTGTTCGACCCGAGGGACGGCTACTACGCGACTCGTCCGGCGCTCGGCGAGGACGGAGACTTCATCACGGCGCCCCTGGTCTCCCAGATGTTCGGCGAGCTGATCGGCCTGTGGTCGGTCGAGGCGTGGCGCCGGCTGGGGGCTCCGGCCACGTTCCGGCTGGTCGAGATGGGGCCCGGCGACGGGACCCTGATGGTCGACGCTCTCCGCGCCGCACGGCTGGACCCGGCGTTCATGACCGCCGCCGACCTGTGGCTGGTCGAGGCTTCGGCGCCCCTGCGCGAGCGCCAGGCCGCCGCCCTGGCCGGCGCGCCGATCCAGCCGCGCTGGACGGGCAGCCTCGCGGAGGTCCCCGCCGACGCGCCTCTGGTTCTGGTCGCCAACGAGCTCCTCGACTGCCTGCCCGCCCGCCAGTTCCTGCGCACCGCCGAGGGCTGGGCCGAGCGGATGGTGGGCCTGTCCCCCGGCGGCGCCCTGGCGTTCGGGCTGAAGCCGTCCGCTCCCCCCCTCGCCGCCCCGGCGGACCTGGAGCCGGGCGTCGTCTGGGAAGCCTCGCCGGCCCAGGAGGCCCTGGGCGCCGAAATCGGCGCGTTGGTCTGCGCCGACGGCGGCTGCGCCCTGCTCATCGACTACGGCCGCGCCGAGCCCGGGCCCGGCGACACACTTCAGGCGCTGAGCCGGCACCTCAAGGTCGACCCGCTGGAGACCCCGGGGGAGGCCGACCTGACCGTCTGGGCCGACTTTCCGGCCGTCCTCGCCGCCGCCCGCCAGGCCGGCGCGTCCACGGCGATCGCCACCCAGGGCGAATTCCTGCGCCGGCTGGGAATCGAGACCCGCGCGGCGGCGCTGATGCGCGCACGACCCGACCTCGCCGCCGTCATAGAGCGCCAGCTGCTGCGCTTGACCGGGCCCGGGCAGATGGGGAGCCTGTTCAAGGCCGCCGCCGTCTGGTCGCCGCTGGACGCCCGGCCGCCCGCCTTCGAGGAGCCGTCATGAGCCCTGCGCCGTTCCTCACTTCGCGTCGGCTGCAGCAGCTGCCCGGCGTCCGCCACGCCTTCTTCACGCGCCAGGGCGGCGTCTCCACCGGCCTGTACGAGAGCCTGAACCTTGGTCGCGGGTCGAAGGACCATCCCGTCGCCGTGGCCGAGAACCGCCGTCGCGCCGCCGCCGCCTTCGGGGTCGAGCCGGGCTGGCTGCTGAGCTGCTTCCAGACCCATTCCACCCTCGTTCGTGTCGCGGAGGGGCCGTGGGGAGACGACCGTCCCGAGGGCGACGCCATCGTCACCACCGTCCCCGGCGTGGTCTGCGGCGCCCTGACCGCCGACTGCGCGCCGGTGCTGCTGGCCGACCCGGGCGCCCGGGTGGTGGGTTGCGCCCACGCCGGGTGGAAGGGGGCGCTCGACGGCGTGGTCGAATCCGCCGTCTCGGCCATGGTCGCCGCAGGCGCGGACCGCCGCGACATCACCGCCGTCGTCGGCCCGTGCATCGGCCCGGACAGCTACGAGGTCGGCGAAGAGTTCCTCGAGCGCTTCGTCCACCACGATCCCGGCTGCGAGCACTTCTTCCGGCCCGGAGGCACGCCGGACAAGCGGCTGTTCGACCTGCCCGGCTTCGTTCTCTGGCGGCTGGAGCAGGCGGGGGTCCACGACTGCGAATGGACGGGCCACGACACCTGCGCCGACGAGGCCCGCTTCTTCTCCAACCGCCGCGCCTTCAAACGCGGCGAGACGGACTACGGCCGCCTGATGAGCGCCATCATGCTGGCCTGAGGAGCCAGAAAATCCTCGTCCTTCTACAGGCTCAGGATGAGGATTTCTGGCATGCGCCGATCTCATTCGACCTCATCCTGAGCTTGTCGAAGGACGAGGTCGCAGCGCCCCCTAACCCAGCCCGTAGACCACGCAGGCCTCGTCGCTCAGCCACTGGCGGGGCGGCTGCAGGGTGACGCGGACGGATTCGGACTGGCCGCCCGAGCCGGCGCGCGCGGCCACCGGGGGCGGCGGTGGGGCG